>CAMLJW010000060.1 GCA_946480485.1 uncultured Streptomyces sp.
GTGCGGCGCACGCGGTGTGAAGGCGGTGTACGGCGTCCAGCACCAGTGGGTGACGTAGTTGCCAGGGCACGCCATAGGACTGGGACAGGTCTCCGGGGCCGGGCAGGACGAGGTCGACGCCTCCGCCGGTCAGGAGTTCGTCGATGGCGTCCACGCCTTCGGCGTCCTCGATCAGTGGGATGAGCATGACCTCGGCGTTGGCCTGCCGTATGTACTCCACCGGGTCGAGAAGCCCGAAGCCGGGGACACGTCCGCCGTTGAGGGAGCGCATGCCCTTGGGGGCGTAGTAGGCGGCTTCGAGAGCGGCGTCGACGTCGCTTCGGGTCCGCACGTGCGGCACCACGATGCCCATGGCCCCGGCGTCCAGCGCGCGCAGCGCCGCGCCGGGGTCGGCTTCGGGTACGCGCACGAACGGCGTGAGGCCGGTGGTTTCGGCGGCGCGGATCAGGTGCTCCAGCTGCTGCGGGTCGACGAGGGTGTGCTCGGTGTCGAGGATGACGAAGTCATACCCGGCGCAGCCCGTCATCTCGACCAGTGCGGTGGCGGGAACCGAGCAGTAGAGCCCGTGCACCTCTTGGCCGGCGGCGAGTTTCCGCTTGACCGCGTTGGGACGCAGCACGTCAGCTCAACTCCAGTTCGGTGTCGGGGACGTCGGTGTCGGGGACTTCGGCGTCGGCGTGTGCGTCGGCCCGCGCGTCGGCGTCGGATGCGCCGCCGAGGAAGTGGAAGCTTGGCCGTGGGTGCATCAGGAAGTCGTGGTGGGAGATGTTCCACGCATAGGCGCCCGCGAGGCAGAACGCCACCCGGTCGCCGGCCCGGAGCCCCGGCGCGGGGACGTGTCGGGCCAGTATGTCCTTGGGGGTGCACAGCTGGCCGGTGAGGGTGACCCGGTCTCCCCGCGTCACAGGGCGCGGCCAGGGGTGCGGCCAGGGCTTGGTCACCGGCAGGACCGTGCAGGGCTGGTCGTGGCCCTTGGTCGCCGGGGTGCGCAGATGGTGGGTGCCGCCGCGGACGACGGCGAACTCCTCTCCGTGGCTGAGCTTCACGTCCAGCACCTCGGTGGCGTACCAGCCGCAGTAAGCGGTCAGCGCACGACCGGGCTCGATGCGCAGGACCAGTTCGGGGTGGGCATCCGCGAGACGGCCGATTCCCGTGCCGTACGCCGCCCAGTCGAAGCGGGCGTCCGGGTCGGCGTAGTCGACGGCCATACCGCCGCCGACGTTGACCTCGGCGAGACGGATGCCGTGGTGTTGGGCGAGCGCCAGGGACCAGGCCACGATCGACTCGGCGGCGTCGAGGAGTTGGGGGGCGTCCAGTCCGCTGGCGAGGTGGGCGTGGATGCCGCGCAGCTCCAGGTGCGGGTAGGTGCCGTCGGTCAGAAGGCGTACGGCCTCGTCGGCCCGGGCGGGGTCGAGGCCGAACGGGGTCGGGCGGCCGCCCATCGTGAGGGAGCTGTCCTCCAGGGAGCCGTCGGACAGGGGGAGGTTGAAGCGGAGGAGGACCGGGATCCGGGTTCCCGGGGCGACGCGTTCGGCGAGGGAGGCCAGCATGTGGAGTTCGTACGCGCTCTCCAGGTGGAAGCGTTCCACGCCCTGTTCCAGGGCCGCCGTGATCTCGGCCGGCGTCTTGCCCGGGCCGCCGAAGGCCAGGGGGCGGCCGGGAGCGGCCTTGCGGACGTGGCTGAGTTCGCCTCCGGAGGAGACCTCGTAGCCGTCCACGTACGCGCCGAGCGCGGCCAGGATCTCCGGCTCGGGATTGGCCTTGGCGGCGTAGTACAGCTCGACGCGCTCGGGCAGCGCCGCGCGGACATGCGCCGCGTGGTCGCGCAGCGCCGACAGGTCGTACAGGTAGGCGGGCAGCTCCGCGGAGGCGAGCGTGAGGGCGCGGTCGCGCACCACGGCGGTCGGGGCGGCGGGGGCGGTCATCGGGCCGTGCCCCAGACGTCGTCGGTGTGGGAGTCGCCGGCCGGCACGTGCTCGGCGAGCGGGAACGGGGAGGCGAGGCGGACATAGCCCGCGTCGCGGTCCGCCTTGCGCTCCCAGCGGGTGAGCAGGTTGGCCTTGGCGGGCAGCGGTACGCCGGCAAGCAGCGCGCTGAGCCTCGGCGGGCGGCCGTGCGCGTCGGCGTAGTCCTGGATGGTGGCGCGGACCCGGGCCCACAGGTCGGCCTCGATCTCCGGGTGGAGGTCGGCGAGGACGGCGAGCAGCTCGGCGACGTGGTTGACCAGCAGGCAGTAGACGACCCGGTCCCAGCCCCGCTGCGCGTCGTACGTCATCGGGGTCGCGACCTCGGGCGGCAGGGCGGCCAGGGTGTCGGCGTGGTGGTCCGGGAGGAGCTTGGTGCCCTCCAGGTCGCGGAAGAGGACCTGGGCGGGCATGCCGTCGCCGTCGACGCAGACGAGGACGTTCTGCAGATGCGGTTCGAGGACCAGGCCGTGGTCGAAGTAGGCCGCCAGAACCGGTGGGAGCAGCAGATCGAGGTAGGCGCTCCACCAGGCCAGGGCGGCCCGGGGTCCCGCGCCGTTAAGGAGGCGGGAGATATGGGCGGGCCCTGTCGGGTATTCGTCGGCGATCGCGGCGGCGAGCAGCGGGGTGGTGCCGGGCATCAGCCGCTGGGGCAGCCCTTCGCGGACGATCACGCCGAAGCCTTCGAGAAGGGCCAGGTCCGGGCGCCCGTCGGGGCCGGGCAGGGCGAGGCTGCGGTAGGCGGGTTCCTGGAGCACGGCGCTGCCGGGGAAACGGGTCTCCAGGTCGGCCAGCACAGGTTCCAGGAGGCGGGTCAGCGCGACGGCGCCGGACAGCTCGTAACTGGCGTTCTTGCGCAGGCAGTTGGTGATCCTGACGTTCAGGCTGAACTTCAGGAACGTATCGCCGTCGTACAGGGTCCGCACGGAGGCGGTGGCGGCGAAGGGCCGCTCGCCGAGGCCGAGGTCGAGGATGTCGCCTCGCTCCAGGGCTGCCCGCAACCCCGGGTGCTGGCACAGCAGTTGGTACTGCCAGGGGTGTGCGGGCAGCAGCCGGTAACCGTCGGGCACGGCGGGGTGCAGCCGGTCCAGCGGCGCGGACGCGTCGGCGGTCGTGCTCTCCTCGGCGATCAGGTGGCTGCGTACGGCCAGCAGGCGCAGCGGGAAGGCCGCCTGCGCCTCGGGCGCGTACGCCGTCCAGGACGCCGGGTCCCCGGTGCGGGCCTTGGGTGTGGGGTGGAAGCGATGTCCGAAGAGCAGAGACTGCTCGGACGCCAGGTAGGTGGCGAGCCGGTCGCCGCCTCCGATGGCCGGACGGGGCAGGGCTCGCGCGGCGAGGACGGCGGAGACGGCTTGATGGCTGGAGGTGATCTGTTCCAGGAACTCGTCGTTGCTCACGCCCGTACGCAGGGACAGTTCGGCGTGCGCGTATGCGGCCAGTCCGCGCCAGTCGACCTCGGCCCAGCCGCCGTTTCGCTGCTCGGCGTGCACGGGGCCGGTGAAGCGGTGCGCGCCGAACAGGGACGTGCGGCGCAGCGCGACCCGCAACAGCACGCCGCGCCGCGGCAGTCGCAGCAGCAGGTGGCCGTCGGCGACGGCCGTCTGGTGCTCGGGGCCGGACAGCTCGCGCAACAGGCAGTTGAGGAGGGTGTACGCCACGGCCTCGTCGGCTGTGGGCAGCCCGGTCGGCGCGGCGCAACGGAGGGAAACGCTGCCGGTGGGCAGTGACATCAACGGCTCCAACGAAGGTGGGGGTAACGGTGGATCAGCGTGGGAAGAACGGTGGCCGGCACCGTAATCACGGCGACGGCGGTGCCGATGAGCAGGGGCGCCGTCGGTCCGAACCAGCTGTTGCCGGCCGCGGCGGCCAGGCCGGCGGCGACCGCGCCGGCCTTGGAGGCGAACTCCAGCGAGCCGAACATCCCGCCGGGGGCGCGCCCCTTGGCGCAGTCGGCGGCGAGCACGGACAGACAGACCAGGCCGAGAGTGAGGCCCGCGCCGAGCAGCAGCCGTACGGCGACGAACCCGGCGGGCGAACCGGCGAGGGTGTGCCCGGCCAGGCCGAGCGCGATACCGCCGAAGCCGAGCGCGATGCCGGACCTCGGGCGGTCCCGGAAGGCGGCGTGCACGGCCATCGCACCGACCAGGTAGCACAGGTGCGGCAGGGCGAAGAGCAGTCCGGACAGAACCGGCGAGGCGCCCGGTATGCGCTTCTCGACGAGTGAGATCAGGTACGGGAAGGAGATGACGGTCGAGAAGACGAATGCGAACTCGAAGGCGTAGAGGGCACGCAGGGGGCCCGGCGCGGGCTCGGCCGTGCG
This sequence comes from uncultured Streptomyces sp., assembly GCA_946480485.1. Next base: position 4,285 of record CAMLJW010000060.1, read on the forward strand.
GTGCTCCGCTGCGCCGGGCTCGGCGCGACCGAGTCCGGTACGGGCGGGCTGGGCGTGGACCGGCTGGGTGTGGCCGGGCCGGGCACGGGCGGAATCGGCGCGGCCGGGCACGATGCGACCCGGCTCGACCGTACCGGGCTCGCTGGGGGCGGACTCGGACCCGGCGGCGGACCCGGCGGACTCGGACCCGTCAGGTTCGCGCTCGGCAGCGGCTTCCGCCTCGGCAGCCCTGCCCGCGGTCTCGTCCGCTCGCGGTTCCGGGAGCGCCGCGAGCATCAGGGCCGCGGCGAGCGGCAGTACGGCGAGCAGGGCGTACTGGCGGTGCGGCGACAGCCAGGGCGACAGCGAGCCGACGACTATCGGCGCGAGGACGAGCGCGGCGCGGGCGCTGCCCTGCATCAGGGTGAGCGCCTTGGACAGGGCAGGGCCCTTCAGTGCGGCGCCCAGGTAGCCGTTGGAGGCGGCGAACGTGCCGCCGAGCACGCCTTGGAGCACCAGCGCCGCGGTGAAGGCGGGCAGGGAGTCGGCCCATCCGGCGAGAAGGAACGACACGGCGAGGCCCAACTGGGCGCGCAGCAGCAGCCGTTTGCGGCCGAAGCGGTCGGCGAGCCGCCCCCACAGCGGTGCGCCGAGCCCGCCGAAGACGGTGGGCACGATGTAGAGCAGCCCGGCCCAGCGCGCGGTCGGGTCGCCGAGCTCCGGCAGGATCTGGGTGAGGTAGGGCGGCAGGCCGAGAGCGGCGAAGGACGCGACGAAGTAGCAGCCGGCGACGGCGTGAATCTGACGACGGCCGAGCTGGGAACCCGGTGTCCCACTCGATTCCTCGGCCAGTGTCTCACCCGACCCCACGGGCGGTGTTTCCGTCGGCCCCACCATCGGTGCCTCCGTTGGGCCCGCCGTCCGTCCCTCCATACGTCCCTCCATACGTCCCTCCGTACGTCCCTCCGTACGTCCCTCCGTACGTCCCTCTGTCGCGGGCGCGCGCTCGGGCGGTGCGGTGGCGGTCATCGGGCGTCCACCGCCCTCAGCAGGTAGTTGGGGCCCCGTGTGTAGTGCTTGTTGATGTCGGCGGCGCCCGAGCGTTCCTTGCTGAGCAGGGTGCCCGCGGTGACCATGGCCTTGACGGGCAGGTCGGGCGCGTCCAGGACGTGGGCGCGCAGTGTGGCGCCCGGTTCGCCGGGTGCCGTGCCGAGCCGCTCGACGGCTTCGGCGAGCCGGTCGCGTACGAGCCGCAGCAGCTTTTCCAGCGGGGCGCGGCCGTGGCGGGCGAGTCCGAAGGCATAGGCACCCGCGCACAGGTGGACGGTGATGGTGGTGAACAGGTCGGTCAACGGCCGGTCCTGGCTGCCGACGATGCGGGGATCGACGAAGTCGGCGGCGTCGAACACGTCGGTGCCGAGGGCAGCGCTCAGCCGGTCGGCGTTGATGCGCGGCCCGTCGTTGTCCTTGAACAGGAGCCGCAACCGCGGGCCGGTGCCGTCCTGGTCCAGCACCAGCGAGATGTTCTGCTGGTGGGACTCCAGGGCGATGCCGTAGCCGAAGAGCGTGGTCTGCCAGTCGAACAGGAGGCTGAGGCAGGCGTCCAGCAGGGCGAGCGGGTCACCGCCGTAGAAGCGGTCGGCGAGATGGTCGACAACCAGCCGGCCGCGGCCGCCCGGGGCCTCGCTCAGCAGCGCGGCCGGCGAAACGACGACGGCGTCGTCGAGACCGGCCGGGTAGCGGCGGCACAGGACGGCGAGAAGCTCGTGCCCGGCATGGGCGTACGTGCTCTCGTCGGCGTGCAGGATCCTGCCCCGGAAACGAGGTTCGCGAGCGGTCACCGTCTCGACCAGACGCTGCCCGAGGGCACCGTTGACGAGCGTGCGGGGCTTGATGGTGCGCCGGTTGCGCAGGCCCAAGGAGGCGGTGGCAAGGGGCAGTTTGAGGTGCAGGGCGGGGTCGGTGGCCAGCGCGACCGTGCGCATCGACAGGGTGGGTACGACGTCGAGGTACGGCTCCTCGACAAGGACGGCCTCGTCCTCGAGTCCGGCCTCGCGCAAGGCGTCCCGCAGCGGGGCACCGACGGTGAGCGGGTGGACGGGGACGGCCAGGTGGCTGCCGTGGCGTTCCGGCAGGCCCAGGTCCGACGGTGTCGGCAGGCAGTCGGGCAGGCCCGCCGTGCCGTCCGCGACGGTGAGGGCGTACCGCGGCAGGGCGAGCCAGCGCAGTGCGAAGCGCGGGTGGAACTCGGGCGCCCAGGAGCGCAGTTGGTCTTCGCCGAGGCCGGATCGGCCGCGGGCCGTCGGGTAGACGGGGTGGTCGAGGTGGGCGGCGAGGGTGTCGTGGGCGAGGCCTGCGGCCAGGCCGGTCCAGTGGGCGGGATCGGTGCCGTAGCGCCCGGCGAGCCGGTCCGTCACCTCTCCGTGGGCCGCGGCGTGCAGCCTCATGGTCGCCAGCGTCTGCCGGCACTCCTCGGCGAAGGCGTCGAATCCGTCCCGGTCGACGGGCGCGGCGAGCTCGCGCAGCGCGGCGACGACCTCCTCCACCGAGGCCAGTTCGGCACCGTCCGACTCCCGCCGCAGCAGCGGCAGCCGGGCCGCGTCCGCGCACTGGAAGCCGTCCTCGGCGACCGGCAGCAACAGGGCGTCGCCGTCTTCGGCCGCCAGTCGCAGCCACCGGCCGTCCGCCCGCTCCACGGCTGTGCTGCGGGCGCGCAACCCGACGACGTCCTCCCGTAGCAGCGCGCTGAGCACACGCTGCACCAGGTCCGCCTCAACGGCGTCAGGCGTGGTGGTGATCGTGGACATCACGGGGTGACCTCCCAGCGCTGCGCGGCGAGCAGGTCGTCGGCGACCCGGTCCACCGTCTCCTGATCGGTGCCGACGGCTCGCAGCACACCGACGTAGTCCCGGTTGGTGTGGTACAGCTCGTGCCGCTCCCCCAGCCCCCGCAGCGGGCGGTAGGCCAACTGGACGCCGTCGACGGTCAGATCGGCGGCGGGCGGGGCCGCGGTGAGCGTTCCGGGGCCGGGGGCGCACAGGTGGTCGATGCGGGCCGCGCCGTCCGTGCGAGCGCCCAGGTCGGCGGGCAGCGGCTTCCCCAGGTGCGTGTGGAGGATGTGCTCGAACAGCGGGATGTCCAGCAGCTGGGCGAGCATCAGGTCGCACTGGTCGCCGATGGCCCGGTAGTTGACCTCGATGATCCGGGCACGGCCCTGGTGCGTCACGAACTCGGTGTGGCAGGCGCCGAATCCGACGCCGAGCGCGTCGAGTTGCGCCAGCACCTGGGTCACGACCGGCTCAGGATGCGCGGGGACGAAGCTGTGCCGTCGCTCGATGAAGTGCGGCGGCGCGGAGAGCTCGGTGTGGAAGCCGCCCAGGACATGCCGCGTACGGCCGTCGCCGAGGGTTTCCAGGGTGTGCAGTTCGCCCGCGAGGTACTCCTCCACGACCAGCGCCGCGCCGGGTCGCCGGGCCTGGATCTCCTGGCAGCGCGGCACCAGTTCGTTGGGCCCGCCGACCAGCACCACGTCCTCGCTGGCCACGCCCTCACGCGGTTTGACCACGCACGGGTACGGCACGCTGAGGCCGGTGAGTGACACCGGATCCTCCCCCGCCGCGAGCTCCGCCGACCAGACGGTGTCGGCGCCGGTCGCGGCGAGGTGGCGGCGCAGGTGCGCCTTGTCCTTGGTGCGCAGCGTCGCCCGCCAGTCCTTGGCGGGCAGGCCGAAGTAGTCGGCGGCCAGGGCGGCTTGGGTCTGCAGGTGGTCGCTGTTGGTGAAGACCGCGTCGGCGCGGCGGTGCGTCGCTATCCGGCTGATGACCGCACGGAAGTCGCGTACGTCGCACTCCAGGACCTCGGTCCTGGGATGACGACGCCGGTGGGGTTCTGGCTGGTCGGTGAGGATCGTGACGTCGAGGCCGAGCCGGGTGGCGGCGGGCAGAAAGCCTTCGCTGACGGAGTCGGTGGGGTTGAGGGCAAGCAGGTGGAGCCTCAAGGTCGGGGCCTTTCCGGCATGGGGCTTCGCGAGGGGCAGCAGCCTTCGCACTCGGGACACGAAGATCCATATTAGGTTAGGCATACCTAACCTTGTCAAACCCTTGCGCTTCTACTGTGACCTGTGTCTCTTTCGATCGCCTCGGCTCAAGAGGAGCGAGGGCCGCCCTCGGGAATGACGAGCGGTGTGCCCGCGACGGGGCATGGGATGACGGCGGCGCGCAGACCGAACACGTCCTCGACAAGAGCCGAGGTGACCACGTCGGCCGGTGCTCCCACCGCGACGATCTCGCCGTCGCGCATCGCGATGAGGTGATCGGCGTACCGGCAGGCGAGGTTGAGCTCGTGCAGGACCATGACGACGGTGCGGCCCTTGGCGCGGTTGAGGTCGGCGACGAGTTCGAGGACGTCGACCTGGTGGGCGAGGTCGAGGTAGGTGGTCGGCTCGTCGAGGAGGAGGACCGGGGTGTCCTGGGCGAGGGCCATGGCGATCCAGACGCGCTGGCGCTGGCCGCCGGAGAGCGCGTCGAGGGTCCGGTCGGCGAGCGCGGCGGTACCGGTGGCCTCCAGGGCCCGGTCCACGACGTTCTCGTCGGCGGCTGACCACTGACGCCACCAGCGCTGGTGCGGGGTACGGCCGCGGGCCACCAGGTCGCGCACCGTGATGCCGTCCGGCGCGGTCGGCGTCTGCGGCAACAGGGCCAGCCGGAGGGCGATTTCCCGGGCCGCGAGGTGGGCGATGTCCTGGCCGCCGAGATGGACGGCACCGCCCGTCGGCTTGAGCAGTCGGGCCAGGGCGCGCAGGGCGGTGGACTTGCCGCAGGCGTTCGGACCCACCAGCGCGGTCACCTTGCGTGCGGGAATCTCCAGGTCGAGTCCCTCGGCGACGACATGGCCGCCGTAGCCCAGGCGCAGTGCCGTGCCGGTCAGCGTGGCTCCGCCGGGCGCCGTGGTCGCGCCGGCGCGGCTTCCGCCGACCGTGGCGAGGGCCTCGGAATGGTTCTTGTCGGGCGCGGCGGTCATGTCAGCCTCCCTTTCCGGCCCGGTTGGCGCGGGCGAGCAGCAGCAACAGATACGGGGCGCCGACGGCGCCCGTGATGACGCCGACCGGCAGCTCGGTCGGCGAGAAGACCAGGCGGGCGGCGAGGTCGGCGAGCAACAGCAGTACGGCTCCGGTGAGTCCGCTCAGGACGAGCGGAATCCCGGCCGTCCCGGCCAGCCGGCGGGCGATCTGCGGGGCGCCCAACGCGATGAAGGCGACGGGCCCCGCGGCCGCGGTCGCCAGGGCCGCGAGGCAGGTGGCGAGCAGCAGCAGCGCGATACGGGCCCGGCCGATCCGTATGCCGAGAGCCAACGCGGTGTCGTCGTCGAACTGGAGCAGTTCATAGGCGCGGGCCAGCGCTACGGTCAGCGGCAACAGGACCAGCAGCGCGAGCCCGGCCCAGCGGACGTGGTCGTAGTCGCGGCCGTTGAGACTGCCGGTGAGCCACACCATGGCGCGGGACGCCTGGTCGATGTCGGCGCGGGCGAGCATCCAGCGGGTCAGCGCCACCAGGGCGCCGTTGGCCGCGAGGCCCACGAGGACGAACCGGTAGCCGGTGATCGTGCCGCCGCGCCAGGCCAGTACGTAGATCACGGTCGCGGTGGCGAGCGCGCCGGCCAGCGCCCCGAACGGCACCGCCCCGAAGGTACCGGCCGCGGCCGCGGTGATCCCGCCCAGCAGGATCGCGCCGACCGCGCCCGCCCCGGCCCCGGCGGAGATGCCGATCAGGTCGGGGCTGGCGAGCGGATTGCGGGTGACGGCCTGGTAGACGGCGCCGGCGACACCGAACGCGGCGCCGACCAGCAGGGCGGTCAGCGCCCGCGGCAGGCGCAGCTGATAGACGATCAGGTCGGCGTCCCCGGATCCGGTGCCGAGCACCGAACCGATCACATCCCCGACGGGGATGGAGAAGGTGCCGAGCGACACCGAGGCGATCAGGGCGGCGAAGGCGGCCAACGCGAGGCCCACGGCGGTCAGGGCGATCCGCGGCCGCAGCCGCATCCCGACCGGACCGAGTTCCATGTGCAGGGGCTTCACCGGGTGTGCTCCTTGAGCTTGCCGCGCTTGACGAGTGCCGCGAGGAAGGGGGCGCCGATCAGCGCGGTCACCACACCGGCCTCCAGTTCACCGGGTCGGGCCACCATCCGTCCGATCACGTCGGCGGCCAGCACCAGGGTCGCCCCGCCGAGCGCGGAACAGGGCACCAGCCAGCGGGCGTCCGGTCCGGTGAAGGCCCGCACGACGTGCGGTACGACCAGGCCGACGAACGTGAGGGGCCCGGCGGCGGCCACCGCGGCGCCGGTCAGCAGGACGACCGCGAGCGCGCCGAGGGCCCGGGTGGTACGGACCCGCGTCCCCAGGGTGGACGCCAGGTCGTCACCCAGGGCGAGGGCGTTGAGGCGTCCGCTCAGCGCGAGGGCGAGCAGCAGCCCGGCCACGATGAACGGCAGCAGTTGTACGCCGAGGCCCGCGTCGCGGCCCGCGAGCGAGCCCACGGCCCAGTAGCGGTACTGGTCCAGGGTGCTCACATCGAGCAGCAGCAGCGCGTTGGTACAGGCTTCCAGCAGTACCGTGACGGCCGCTCCGGCCAGGGCGAGTTTGGCGGGCGTCGCGCCTCCGTAGCCGGTGCCGCCGACGGCGTAGGCGAGCAGCCCTGCCAGTCCGCCGCCCAGGAACGCGAACCACACGTACTGGTACGAGCTGGTCAGCCCGAGCAGCCCGATGCCCGACGCGACGGCGAACGCCGCCCCGGCGCTCACGCCGATCAGCCCCGGGTCGCCCAGCGGATTGCGGGTGATGTCCTGCGCGACGGCTCCCGCCGCTCCCAGCGCCAGCCCCGCCAGCAGGCCGAGCAGGGTGCGCGGCAGGCGCAACTCCCGTACGACGACGGCGTCGCCGTCCGTGCCACCGCCGATCGCGGTCAGCACGTCGGACAACGGGACGGCTTTGGCGCCGATCGCCAGCGAGGCACATCCCGCCACGGCGAGGACGGCGAGCAGGACGAGCAGCACGAAGACGCGCGACCCGGCGCCACGGGCAGGCCGTGGCCAAGGCGCGGGCGGCGCCGCGGACGCGGGCGCGACGGAGGAAGGCTTCAAGGACACGCACACAAAAGTAAGGCATGCCTAAATTAATCTTCCACCACCCTCTGTGCGCGGACTGTGAAGGACGGGTTATGCTCACGCAGGCTTTACACAGGTAAGCCTTACCTAACTCCATCACTCGGGAGAACCATGTTCACCCTTACCCGTCACCGCGGACGCCGCGGTGCCCGTCTCGGCGCTCTCGCCCTCACCGCCGTCCTGGCCGCTGGTCTCTCCGCCTGCGGCGGCTCGGACAGCTCGGACGGCAAGTCGGCCGACAGCAGCGCGGCCGCCGCCGAGAAGTCCACCGGCTTCCCCCGAACCATCGAGCACCACAAGGGCAAGACCGAGCTCAAGGCCAAGCCGCAGCGGATCGTGGCCCTGGACAACAGCCTCGTCGAGGCCGTTGTCGCGCTCGACCGGCCGCTGGTCGGCGGCATCGGCTCCTACCGCGACCAGGAGGGCTTCCCTCCCTACCTCGGCGACGCCGTCAAGGACACCAAGGACGTCGGCCCGCTCGACAGCCCCAACCTGGAAGCGATCGCCGCACTCCAGCCCGACCTGATCGTCTCCGCCACGGTCCGTCACGACGACCTCTACGACCAGCTCAGCAAGATCGCCCCCACGGTCTTCGTCGAGACCACCGGCCCGCTCTGGAAGGACAACATCACCCTCCTCGGCAAGGCTCTCGGTGAGGAGGACAAGGCCAAGGAGGAGATCACCGCGTACGAGACGCGCGCCAAGAAGATCGGCGACGCGATCAACGCCAAGGCGGACAAGCCCACCGTCTCCCTCCTCCGCTTCGTCGACGGCCCCACACGTATCTACCTGCCCAAGACCTTCAGCGGCATCATCCTGTCCGACATGGGGCTGGCCCGTCCGAAGAACCAGCAGGATCCCGAGAACTTCAACATCGAGATCAGCGAGGAGCAGATCGAGCAGGCCGACGCCGACGTCCTCTTCTACACGGCCTTCTCCGGCGGCGAGGAGCGCGAGAAGAAGTTCCTCTCCAACCCGCTCTGGAAGCGCCTGGACGCCGTCAAGGGCGGCAACACCCACAAGGTGAAGGACGAGTCCTGGATGACCTCCGTCTCCCTCCAGGGCGCCGAGATGGTGCTCGACGACATGGCCGACATCTTCAAGGTCGACCCGGCCAAGTAGCCGTCACCGCCCCGTCCGGCGTCTGCCCCTCCTTCGGGGGCAGACGCCGAAACGGCAAGGCCCCCGCACTGAGGTACGTCTGATTCACCGTGGCCTGCCCCTGGGCTGACGTACGCGTGCCGTACACCTGACCACCTATGTGGCAGCAACGGGCCAGGCGTGCGGGTCCGGCGTACGCGCCCGGCGTACGGGCCCGAGAGTCAGTCGTCGTCGCGGTCGAGCAGTTCCTTGACGCCGTGGGCCGTGAGCGCCAGCTCCTCCGGTGTGCCGGCGTCGATGACAAGCGAAAGCCGCTCATCGGGCCAGCCATGGGCGAGCGCTCCGAGCACCACGCTGCGGTGCCGCCTGATCTGCGGAAGTACCTGCTCCATGCGGTCCTGGGTGGTGAAGACCGGAACCAGCTCGGTGCCGTCCTCCTGTTCGAACACGGGCAGGCTCAGTGCCATGGGAGCGGGCCCTTCCGCGTCCGGTCCGGTGGGGAGCAGAACCTCGCTCCTGGCCAGCGTGCTCAACGCCGTCTCGTCCACGGCGCCCTCGACGACCGCGCGCAAGGCCTGCTGGGCGGCGGAAGCAGAGCCGCTGTGAGAATGGGAGTCAGTCACGGTTCGTCCAATCGCCGTATCGAAATCAGGGCTCCGAACGGAGTCGAGAGCTCGAGTACCCGAACCTGCGAGACCCATGTGACAGCTGCTCGGAACCGCTCCGCATAGGGCGGCGGGATCCGGGCACTCGTCGCGTGCACGGCACAACGGCGTACGGGAGGGTCGCCATGCAGGCACACCTCAACTGGCATATCGACCTGGACATCGAGCGGACCGAGACCGAGAGCAAGGCGACCGCCTCACTCCGGTTGCCCGACTCCAGTCGGCTGACGACCCACGGACATGCCCGGCGTAATCCCGACGACCCGGAGCAGGCCCGGGTGGGTGAGGAACTCGCCGCGGCCCGGGCACTCAACGACCTGGCCCGACGGCTGCTCCGCAAGGCCGCCCACGAGATCGAGGAGACCACGCACTCGCCGGCGCACCCGCACCCATGACGAGACGCTGCGGCGACCTCACGCCGCGGCCGGGCAGCAGACGCCGCCGCTCCGCGCACCGTGCACCTTGCTCTCCCGTCAGTGACGGGAGAGCAAGGTGCGGATTCCCTCGGCGGTCAGGGCCAGCGCGTCGGAGTGGCCGGGGTCGATGACCAACTGCAGCTCCTCGTCGGGCCAGTCGGCGGCAAGCCGGCCCAGCGGCGCCAGCCGGTAGGACAGGACGTTCGGCAGGGCGTCGCCCAGCCGCTCCTCCGAGGTGAACACCGGCACCGACTGAGAGCCGTCGACCTGGTCGAGCACGGGAAGGACCACCGCTCGCGGGTCCCCGTCGCTCCGCTCGTAGTCCTTCGGATCGACGACCGGTATCAGGACCGGTGTCTTGGCCAGCACGTCCAGGGCCGCCTGCAACGCCTCCCCACCCAAGGAGTCGTCGGTCAGGACGCTGAGGGCCTCCTGAGCCTGCGAAGGCGTCGGATGATCGGGGATGTCGGGCATGGTATGCCCCCATCGTGTCGGCGGGCCGGTACCGCGAACGGTCCCGTCTCGGCGTGATCGGCCTTCGTGTACCCGCTGTGTGGGCAGACATGCGCGGGTACTCTGCCGGAAGGAAGCGCGAGGCGGCTCCCACCGAAGCTCGGTGAGAGCCGCGCGCACCCTGCGGCACGCCGTGCAGGTCACTGCGCCGCCGCACAGGTCTCAGTGCATGTGACCGGGCCCTTCTTCCTCGGAGGGCGTGGTCCCCGCAGGCTTCTGAGGATCCTCCGCCGCCTCTGCCGCACCGTCCGCGTGCACCGTGAAGGCCGCCGTACGGACCTTGCCCTCGTGCTTGAAGTCCAGGAACAGGCGGTACGAGCCGGCGCTCGGCGCTGTCACCGTGAAGAAGACCTCCGGGCCGGGGTCGGTCTTGCCGTCGCCGGGCTCGCCGTTGGGGTGGACATGCAGGTAGGCCAGGTCTCCGGAGCGCAGGGCGACCAGATGGCCGTACGCGCCCAGATAGGGCTGGAGGTCCCGCACCGGCACGCCGTCCTTGCTCACGGTCAGCTTCAGTTCACTGCCCTTGCCGGGGGTCGGCTCACCGTCGAGTTTCACCTCGTAGCCGTCGGCCTTGGCCGTGGTGTTGTACGGAGGCAGCGCTGCGGGTTCGTACGCTCCGGACACGGCGAGGTCCGCGCCGAGCGTGAGTCCTTCGCCGCCCTTGGGTGTGAAGTCGGCGAAGACTCGGTAGCCGCCTGCCTTGGGCAGGTCCACGCGGGTGGACCAGATGCCGTCGGCGGCCCGGACGGGGTGCAGGTGACGGTAGACGGTCAGGTCGCGTGAGGCGAGGATCAGGTGCAGTTCCTTGGTGTGTTCGCGCTGGTACGCGGTGACTGTGCGGCCGGTTCCGTCCCGCACGATGGCGAAGCGCAGCTCGGTCTTCTTTCCGGCCTCGATACGCGGGGTCTTCAGGTCGAGCGTGTAGCCGCCCCTGGAGATCTCGAGACCTTGGGGCGGTGCCTGATCGTGCCCACCGCCCATCTCCTCGTGCCCGCCGGCTTTCTCCTCGTGCCCGCCGCTCGTCTCTTCGTGCCCACCGCTCATCTCTTCCTGCCCGCCGCTCATCTCTTCCTGCCCGCCGCTCGTCTCTTCCTGCCCGCCGGCGGCATGGGCGGCGCCCTTCGGCTCGGGCGAGACGGGGTCGACCGCGTTGCCCAGGCCGTAGGCGCCACCGAACGTCGCGGCGAGCGCGGCGACGAAGACGGTGATCCGCAGTCCGGTGTTCATGACTCACTCCTCTGCTTCGAGGCCGCTCCTGCCCGCGACCGACATTGATCACCGTACCCCCTAGGGGTATAGAGGCAAGTTGACGACTCTCTTCTTCCCCTAGGACGCGCTGCCGCACCCGACCCTTACTCGCACCCGCACCGCCTCGGCTCGGCTCGGCTCCGATCGACCAGGTCGCACCGCATGGCCCGGTCGGGGCCGAGGTGGCAACGAGCCGGAAGGCGCATCGATTCGGCTGCGTTTGCTGTGGCCCCAGAGCCGGAGGAGGCTCGAAGGGAGAGGCCGCCGCCGGTCGTAGCCCGCGCTCCTCGTCGGGCCGCGGCCCACCAAGCGGCTCAGGTCCACAAGGAGGTCCACCATGGGCACCGCAAAAGGCTCAGGCTTCGACACCGAAACTCTGCGCCGGGCCATTGAAGGCCAGAACGCGCAGACACTCCTGTCGCTGTACGCCGACGACGCGGAGCTCCGCATCGTCGACCGCAACACCCAACCCAGCCACCCGAAGGTCATGCAGGGACGCGAGCAGATCAGCGAGATGCTCAACGACGTCTACAGCCGCGACATGACCCACAAGCTCGAACAGTGCGTCACCCAGGGCGACCAGGTCGCCTTCACGGAGTCCTGCGAGTATCCCGACGGCGTCAAGGTGCTCGCCAGTTCGATGGTGGCCCTGCGCAACGGCAAGATCGTCGACCAGACCCTGCTGCAGGAATGGGACGGCGAGACGTAGGAAGACGGGACACCCGGCAGGTCCCTCAGCAGCGACGAGGTCCCGCCCGGTAGTGGTACCGACGGACAGTGCCAGGGCCTCGGTCAGGGTGTGCACGCCGAAGGGGCGGCCCGCAGGTCAGCCTCCGCTTCCTTGGCCCGCCCCGGCAAGGGCGGCGTACCGGTGAGCGATACGTCAGCTGTCGCTGAACCGTTCGCCCTTCTCGGCCTTCTCGACCAGCAGGGCGGGCGGCGTGAACCGTTCGCCGTAGGTGGCGGCGAGCGTGCGTGCCCGTGCCACGAAGCCGGGCAGCCCGCCCTCGTAGCCGTTGATGTACTGCAGGACACCGCCCGTCCACGCGGGGAAGCCGATTCCCATGATCGAGCCGATGTTGGCGTCGGAACGTGGACACAGCCCAGACGCGACTGCCATCCCGGGCTGACCGCCGCCGTTCCTTCCTCGGCACGCGACGTCGGCGACGCCCGCGAACCCCTGGCCTTCGCCACCGCCCTCGAACGCGCCGCCCGAACCAGCCGGACAATCCAGCCGAGGCACTACTACGGCCCTGGTCCTTCCCCCACCCCGACGAGACCGCCCCCACCTACTGTGGCGGTCGACCTGGCGCCGCCGCCATCAACACGGCGCCCTCATCTGCCACCGGAACTGGCACACGTACGGCGGCACCACACCAAAGCCCGGGGTTCAGAAACGGGTTGTCACTGGGTCAGCAGGCTGATGTCGTTCTGCGGGGCCTGGGCGTTGGCTT
>CAMLJW010000061.1 GCA_946480485.1 uncultured Streptomyces sp.
CCCGGTCTTCGGATGCACCATCAGCGCCTCCGCGTCCCGGGCCCCGTCCGCGTACTTCACGACGTACTGCGTGGCGCGGACCGTCTGGTCCTTCAGCTCTTTCGGCTCGGGCAGCTCGTAGATCCACACATGGGACCACTTGCCGCCCAGGTTGTCCCCTGTGTCACCGACATAGAGGTGACCGTCGGGCCCGATGGAGACGGCCTCCACGTCTCGGGGGGAGCCCACGCCCGCCATGGTGATCGTCGCGACGGTGTCACCGGTCCGGCTGTCGACGGCGTAGAGGTAGGCACCGTCGTCGCTGTCGTTGTGGGTCCAGTAGATGCCCGGGTGGGCACGGGAGGCGGCGAGCCCGCTGGACTCGGTGATCCTCGGGTCCTTGATCGTGAACCCCTCGTCCCCGTCGTCCCCGTCGGCGGCGAGGGCGGGCGCGCCCAGCGCGATGACGGCGAGCAGGGCTCCGGCGAGGAACGACAGCGAACGGCGCATGCCCCAAGCCTGCCATCCCCGCCACTTCGCGCCACCCCCACCGTCGTACGACGTCAATCTCGCCACATACGACCGCACCCACCCGAACGCGGACGGCGAGCACAAGATCGCGGGCACGTTCGCGGGAGCGATGTACCGGGCCTTAGGAGTGGGAGCGCCGTACCAGGCCGAAACCGGCTGACCGAATGCGCCGGTCGTGGTCTCCCGGCGCCGCGCCGCCGGGAGACTTGCCTGGAGCGCACTCCACCCCGTTGGCTGAGGACCATGAGGTACACGCAGCTGGGACGCACAGGACTCAGGGTCAGCCGGATCGTTCTCGGGACGATGAACTTCGGGCCGCAGACCGACGAAGCCGACAGTCACGCGATCATGGACGCGGCCCTGGACGCGGGGATCAACTACATCGACACGGCCAATGTCTATGGATGGGGCGAGAACAAGGGCCGCACGGAGTCAATCATCGGGAACTGGTTCGCCGAGGGGGGCGGGCGGCGCGACAAGGTCGTGCTCGCCACCAAGGTGTACGGGAACATGGCCACCGACGGCGACGTCTGGCCCAACCACGACAAGCTGTCGGCGCTCAACATCCGGCGGGCGGTCGACGCCAGCCTGAAGCGGCTGCAGACCGACTACATCGACATCTACCAGTTCCACCACGTCGACCGCGCCACTCCCTTCGAGGAGATCTGGCAGGCGATCGACGTGCTGGTGCGGCAGGGAAAGATCCTTTACGTGGGGTCGAGCAACTTCCCCGGCTACAAGATCGCCCAGGCCAATGAGATCGCCGCTCGGCGCGGTGGCACCTTCGGGCTCGTCAGTGAGCAGTGCCTCTACAACCTCGCCGAGCGCCGAGCCGAGATGGAGGTCGTTCCGGCCGCGCGGGAGTACGGGCTGGGAGTCATCCCCTGGTCGCCGCTGCACGGCGGGCTCCTGGGCGGCGTCGTCAGGAAGGAGTCCGAGGGCGGTCGCCGGGCGAGTGGCCGGTCCGCCGACGCGCTCGCCAACAGCACCGTACGCGCCCAGGTCCAGGCGTACGAGGACCTGCTGGACAGTCACGGGATCGAGCCCGGCGAGGCCGCCCTGGCCTGGCTCCTGACCCGTCCTGGCGTCACCGGACCGATCGTCGGACCGCGCACCGCCGAGCAGCTCGACTCCGCCGTACGGGCAACCGAGCTGGATCTGTCCGAGGAGCTCCTGGCGTCCCTGGACGAGATCTTCCCGGGGCCGGGGCCGTCCCCGGAAGCCTTCGCCTGGTAGGAGAGGTGGGGCAGGAGCAGCCGGCACGTCGTGGGTGGCCGGGCGCGGCGCCCCGGCGATGCCCTGGGCTCGGCTACTGTCCGAGCGCCGCCGCCAGCGCCACCACGACGAACATCAGCACGAGCACACCGGCCATGATCCGGTTCCGGGTCTTCGGGTCCACGGCATCGAGCGTAACCGGCCGCTCTCAGGCGCCCGCGCCAAGGGCCCACCGGGCGAGCGTCTCGTAGCGGGGCTGCTCGCCCGGCACCCCCTCCCTGGGCAGACTGCTGCGCACCAGGCACAGCTCGCCCACGGTCCATGTCCGGCCGGCGAGGTCCTCCATCGAGGAGACAAACGGAGCGAGGTCCGCCTCCTGACGACTGCGGGCCAGCGTGAGGTGCGGCCGGTACCGGCGGTGCTCCGTTGCCAGTACGCCCGCTTTCCTCCCCGCCGCCTCCGCCCGCTCGGCGAGCAACCGCATGGTCCGTACGTCTCCCGCGGCGCCCACCCACAACGCCCGGCCCCCGAAACGGCCCCCGCCGCGCAGCGACAACGGGAACGGGTCGGTGCGCCGCGCCACGCGCTCCAGACGCGCCGACAGATCCGGTACGACCTCGTCGGCGACCTCTCCGTAGAAGGCGAGCGTGAAGTGCCAGCTGGGGCGGCCCGTCCAGCGCAGCGCGCCCGCTTCGGCCGGCTTCCGCAGGGCGGCCACCACCGAGGCCAGTTCACTGGTCACGTCCTCGGGCGGCAGCACGGCGGCAAAGAGTCTCATGGGGCCAGTCTCCCCGCTGTGCGCCTCACGCCCGAGACAAACCCGGTCAGGCGCGCGCTACGCCATGGTCGCCAACTCCCGCTCCCGCTTTCCCTCCCGCGGGACGAAGCGGATGTGCGGGTGGCCGTGGTGCCAGCCCACCGACAGACGCAGGCCGCCGACGCGGGCGAGGATCAGGCCTACCGTCGCCGCCGCCAGTGCCGAGACGAGGCCGCCGAGCGCGAAGCCGACACGGGCGCCGAAGGTGTCGGTGACCCAGCCGACGAGGGGAGCCCCCAGCGGCGTACCACCGACGAAGACCATCATGAACAGGCTCATGACGCGACCGCGCATGGCGGGGTCGGTGGCCAGCTGGACGCTGGAGTTGGCGGTGGTGTTGAGCGTCAGGGCCGCCATACCCGTGGGGATCATGAGCAGGGCGAAGAGCCAGTACGACGGGGACAGCGCCGCCGCGGCCTCCAGTACTCCGAACACCACCGCCGAGCCCACCAGGAACCGCAGACGGACCGAGGCCCGGCGGGCGCAGAGCAGGGCTCCGGTGACCGATCCCACCGCCATCAGCGTGTTGAGCAGGCCGTACGTCCCGGCGCCCGCGTGGAAGACCTCGTCGGCGAACGCGGTGAGCCAGATCGGGAAGTTGTAGCCGAAGGTGCCGACGAAACCGATGAGCACGATCGGCCAGATCAGCTCCGGCCGGGCGGCGACATAGCGCAGCCCCTCCCGCAGCTGGCCCTTGCCGGGCGGCACCCGCTCGACCTTGTGCAGCTCGCTCGTGCGCATGAGGAGCAGGCCGATGATCGGGGCGAGGAAGGTGAGGCCGTTGATGAGGAAGGCCCAGCCGCTGCCCACGGTCGAGATCAGGACGCCCGCGACGGCGGGGCCGATGAGGCGGGCGGAGTTGAAGTTGGCCGAGTTGAGGCTGACGGCGTTGCGCACCTGGTCGGGGCCGACCATCTCGGAGACGAAGGTCTGCCGGGTCGGATTGTCGACGACGGTGACCATGCCGAGCAGGAACGCGACCAGGTAGACGTGCCACACCTGCACCTGCTCGGAGAGGGTGAGCACGGCGAGCGCGAGCCCGCACAGGCCCAGCGCGCCCTGGGTGAAGAACAGCATCCGGCGCTTGGGATGGCGGTCGGCGATGACACCGCCGTACAGCCCGAAGAGCAGCATCGGCAGGAACTGCAGCGCGGTCGTGATACCGACCGCGGCCGAGGAGCCGGTCAGGCTCAGCACCAGCCAGTCCTGGGTGATGCGGGACATCCAGGTGCCGGTGTTGGAGACAATGGCGCCGGTGGCGAAGAGCCGGTAGTTCCGGATCTTCAGAGAGCTGAACGTCGACGACTTCGCGGACGGCTTCAGCCAGGCTGCCCGGGGCGCGGAAGGCTCCGGGGCGTCACGGGAATCAGGAGTCGCCTTCGCGGTGCCGGGGGTCGCGTTCGGGGTTTCGGGGGTGGCGTTCGAGGTTTCGGGGATATCCGGTCCCGGGGCGGAATCTGTTCCGGGTCCCGTACTCAAGGGTTTCCTCCTTCGGCGGTTGGACCAGGCGGCTGGACCAGGCGGCTGGATTACAGGTGCGCGAGCTTCTCCAGGACGGGGGCGGCCTCGCGGAGCTTGGCCCACTCGTCCTCGTCGAGGCGGTCGACCAGTTCGGCCAGCCACGCGTTCCGCTTGCGGCGGCTCTCCTCGAGCATCGCCTCGGCTCGCTCGGTCCGCGCGACGACCTTCTGGCGCCGGTCCTCGGGATGCGGCTCGAGACTGACCAGGCCCTTGGCTTCGAGCAGCGCGACAATGCGGGTCATCGAGGGCGGCTGCACATGTTCCTTGCGGGCGAGCTCGCCCGGCGTGGCCGTGCCGCAGCGGGCCAGGGTGCCGAGCACCGACATCTCGGTCGGGCTCAACGACTCGTCGACCCGCTGGTGCTTGAGTCGGCGCGAGAGGCGCATCACGGCGGATCGCAATGAGTTCACGGCGACAGCGTCGCCGCCATGGGTCAGGTCAACCATGTTCCTTAGAATAACTCATTACCCTCGCTAAAGACCACCGTAGGCCGACCAGTTGTCCGTGACCCCGGCCACGTCCCGTCACCCGTACGAGGTCCCGTACTCACGTCAGACCCGGCGCCGACGGAACATGGTGACGGACGCTGAGCCTTCGTCCACGAGGCCCGTGCGGACCTCGGGATCCTCCGGATCGACATCGAGAACACCCTCGTAAGCTGTGCACATGGCGAAGTGGACCCCCAAGCACGAGGCACCGGAACCCCTTGAGGGTCCCGTGGTCGCCACCATCACGGGCGGCACGATCCTCTGGTTCGTCCTCTTCGTGGCGCAGCTTCCCTTCTACGGCTGGTTCGACGACCACGATCGTCTGTGGTGGCTGTGGACCTGCCTGGCCGGGGCCGGTCTCGGCCTGATCGGCATCTGGTACGTACGGAAGCGGGACGTGGCGATCAAGAGGGACGCGGCGGCGAAGGCGGCCACCCCGGACAGCGACTCGGACGGCACCCCGGACGACGCCCCGGACGACGCCCCGGCGACGCCACGGACAGAGCCTCGGGAACGGCCCCGGAGATGACGACCCCGGTCACCGAGTGCAGGCACCCCGAACCGGTCACCGGACGACGTCAGGTGCTGCACGACCGCTTCCGCCCGGCTTCGAGCCACGGCATCTTCCCCTATCACTCCTCGTCCCACCCTGGTCGGATCTTTGCCGCACTCGGCATGTGAAGCCCTGTATCCCCCCGTACCGTCGACTGCATGACGCACATCGACGCGGGCGCCGAACTCGGTCCTGTGCACCCTGGGCCCCGCCCCGCCACGCGGACGAGTGGCCTGACCGCGTCCGAGGTCGCCGAGCGGTTGGCCCGGGGCGAGGTCAACGACGTACCCGTGCGCAGCAGCCGCTCCACGGTCGGCATCGTCCGCGCGAACGTCCTTACACGGTTCAACGCGATCATCGGCGTGCTCTGGGTCATCATGCTGTCGGTCGCGCCGATCCAGGACAGCTTGTTCGGCTTCGTGATCCTCGCGAACACGGGCATCGGCATCATTCAGGAGCTGCGCGCGAAGAAGACCCTGGACTCGCTCGCGGTGATCGGCGAGGCACGGCCGACCGTGCGCAGGGACGGCGTCGCGGCCGAGGTCAGCACCTCCGCGATCGTGCTCGGGGACATGATCGAGATCGGCCCCGGCGACAAGATCGTCGTGGACGGCGAGTGCGTCGAGACCGACGGACTGGAGATCGACGAGTCGCTGCTCACCGGTGAGGCGGACCCGGTCGTCAAGCAGCCCGGCGACCATGTCATGTCGGGCAGCTTCGTGGTGGCCGGGGGCGGCGCGTTCACCGCCACCAAGGTGGGACGCGAGGCGTACGCGGCGCAGCTTGCCGAGGAAGCCAGCCGCTTCACGCTGGTCCACTCCGAGCTGCGGTCCGGCATCTCCACGATCCTCAAGTACGTAACGTGGATGATGATCCCCACCGCGATCGGCTTGGTCATCGGCCAGCTCGTGATCAAGGACAACGACCTCAAGGACTCCGTGGCGCGGACCGCGGGCGGCATCGTCCCGATGGTCCCCGAGGGGCTGGTACTCCTGACGTCCGTCGCCTTCGCGGTCGGGGTCATCCGGCTCGGCCGGAAACAGTGCCTGGTGCAGGAGCTGCCGGCCATCGAGGGCCTCGCCCGCGTCGACACCGTCTGCCTCGACAAGACGGGCACGCTCACCGAGGGCGGCGTGGACGTCACCGAGCTGCGCCCGCTGAACGGCAGTGACGAGGCGTACGCCCGCAGGGTCCTCGCCGCGCTCGGCGCGTCGGATCCGCGGCCGAACGCCTCGCTGCAGGCGATCATCGACAACTACCCGGACAGCGAGGAGTGGCGGTGCGAGCAGGCGCTGCCGTTTTCGTCGGCACGCAGGTACAGCGGGGCGTCGTTCAGCGAGGGCGACGGCGAGTCGAGTACGTGGCTGCTCGGCGCGCCCGACGTACTGCTGCCCGCCGAGGCCGCGGCGCTCGCCGAGGCCGAGCGGCTCAACGAGGAGGGGCTGCGGGTGCTGCTGCTGGCCCGGGCCGTCAAGGACCTCGACGACCCGCGGGTCCGGGACGGCGCCCGGCCCACCGCGCTGGTGGTCCTGGAGCAGCGGCTGCGCCCGGACGCGGCCGACACGCTGCGCTACTTCGACGAGCAGAACGTACGGGCCAAGGTGATCTCCGGCGACAACGCGGTGTCGGTGGGCACGGTGGCCGGGAAGCTGGGGCTCACGGGGGACGTCATGGACGCCCGCCGGCTCCCCGCCGATCCGGGCGAGATGGCTCAGGCGCTCGACGCGAGCACGGTGTTCGGCCGGGTCACTCCGCGGCAGAAGCGCGACATGGTGGGCGCGCTCCAGTCGAACGGGCACACGGTGGCGATGACGGGCGACGGCGTGAACGACGTGCTGGCCCTGAAGGACGCGGACATCGGCGTCTCGATGGGCTCCGGCTCGGAGGCCACCCGGGCTGTCGCGCAGATCGTGCTGCTCAACAACAGCTTCGCGACGCTGCCCTCGGTGGTCGCGGAGGGCCGCCGGGTGATCGGCAACATCACGCGCGTCGCGACGCTCTTCCTAGTCAAGACGGTCTACTCGGTGCTACTGGCGATCCTGGTGGTGCTCTCACAGGTCGAATACCCGTTCCTGCCGCGGCACCTGACCCTGCTGTCCACCCTCACGATCGGCGTCCCGGCGTTCTTCCTGGCCCTGGCCCCCAACAAGGAACGGGCCCGGCCCAGGTTCGTCCGCAGGGTCATGCGGTACGCGATCCCGGGCGGCGCCGTCGCGGCGATGGCCACCTTCGCCACGTATCTGCTCGCCCGGGAGCACTACAGCGGGAGCGGGGCTCTGGACGCGGAGACGAGTGCCGCGACGCTCACGCTCTTCCTGATCTCCCTCTGGGTGCTGGCGATCATCGCCCGGCCCTACACCTGGTGGCGGATCGGCCTGGTCGCCGCGATGGGGGTGGGTTTCCTGCTCGTACTCGTCGTGCCATGGCTCCAGGAGTTCTTCGCGCTGAAGCTGGTGGGGACGGCGATGCCGTGGACCGCCGTGGGCATCGCGGTGGTAGCGGCGGCCACCCTGGAGTTCGTGTGGCAGTGGGTGAACCGCCGCTTACCCGCGTAGCGGTTCCCTCGTGCGTCCCGCTTACCTCACGTCCGGTTACTTCATGTCGCTCGCATCACGTCGCTTGCCTCGCCGGCGCTGCCCAGCGCTCTCTGGCACTGCCCTGTTCTCGGCGCTCTCGGCGCTCTCGGCGCTCTCGGCGCTCTCGGCGCTCTCGGCGCTCAGTCGAACCAGCGGTCCCGTGCCAACTCCTCCGTCCGGGACGGGTCTTCGAGCAGCGCGGCGACCTCGAAGCGCCGCGGCCACTGTCCGGCCGCCCAGGCGAGGCCGGCGGCGACGCCCTCCAGGGTGGCGGCGTGCAGCACGCCGTCACGCGTGCGGCGCCAGTCGATCTCGACACCGTCGACGAACAGTTCCTCGTGTTCGACGTACGTCTCGGGGGTCGCCGGCCCCAGCAGCACGCGGACGGAGTACGGGACCTCGTGCTCGGCTCCCTCGCTGGTGACCTCGCCGGTCAGGGACTCGCTGAGCCGCCGCACCTGGAACAGTTCTGCGAGGTCGGCGGCGCGTGACGGCCGTACGGGAAGCAGTGGCACCCCGGCCGTGAACGGCAGCAGGTCCGGCGAGTCCACGACCACGGCGTCGGCCGCGTCCACCACCGTCACCTGCCCGTCGACGACGGCCCGCAGCTCGTCCGGCAGGGTCACCTGCTCCGGGTCGAGGTCGGCCAACGCCCCGTAGAGGCCGTGCAGTTGGGTCGTCGAAACGTGCCGGTCGGGATCGGCCAGGCGGTCGAGAAGTTCGGCCGCGCCGCCGGGCTCGTCGAGGAGAGCCGCGACCGAGGTGCGCACACCGAGGGCCCGCAGCACCTGCTCGTCCTCGAACCCGGTCGCGTCGGCGGCGTCGTACAGGCCGTGCAGCAGCGGATCGCCGCCTTCGGCGCGCAGCCCCGCCGGACGGCGGCCGTCGAGCACGGGATTCCCGCGCAACCACCAAGCGGTGTAGGACCGGACGATCTCGTGCGTACCATCCGGCAGCAGGACGCGGACCGGCTGGATGAGGGCGTCCCGCAGGGGCGGACGCGAGAGCAGAGCCAGGGCCTGCGGCCAGCGGTCGTCGTCGACCAGATCGAGATCCCGAACGGCGACGATCTCGGTGGCGACCGGCGGCACCGGCGTCTTTGGCAGCCGGTCGAGAACGTCCTCGCACCACACGTCGACGGCGTCGAGCAAGCCGGGGTCGTCGGGTTCGGCGAAGTCGCCCTCGCGCGGCTCGAGTTCGTCCGGGTCGAGGACGACATCGGTGGCGCGTACGAGAGTGAAGTTCGCCAGCACGCCGCAGGCGGCCAGCGGCTGCTCACCCCACCGCTCGGCCAACTCGACGTCGACGGCGGCGAGTTCGTCCTCCCGCATCACCTGGGCGAAAGGGCTGCCGGGCAGCACCAGTTCGCCGGCCGGGGCGAGTTCGCCCTCCTCGTCCGCGAGGGCGAGTGCGCCGAGCCAGGGCTCGTCGCCCGGTTCGAGGCCGGCGTCACGGACGAGGGCGAGGACGGTGTCCGCCAACTCCTCGGCGTCCGGGGCGTCCTCGTCCCAGCCGCCGTCGTCGAGGGAGGCGGCGACGGCGGCGCGCACCTGGGGCGTGGTGAGGACGGCGCGTGGCGTGGCGGGCAGGGCCCCGAGCTTCTCCAGGAGGGGATGGGCGGCGTCGGGGTGGGCGACCTTGAGGCCGAGGCGGGCGAGGATGTCGGACGGGCGTGCCCCCTGCTCGAACGAAGCCGAGAGCGCGGGGGACGCCGGGGTGCCGTCGGTGGTCGGCAGGAGGACCTGACGGGGCCCGATGGTGGTACGGCCGTCGGCGAGCGGCACAGGCAGCCCCGACAGCCGGTCCGGGTCGATCCCGGCGAAGCTGTCGTACAGCCGCCGCCACCAGTCCGGTGCCTTTTCCAGCCCCGCGAGCCGGTCGATCGCCTCGGTCAGCGGCAGCCGCGCGACGCCCAGCGTCCGCAGCTCCACCCGGCGTTCGAGTCCGGCGGGGAGGAGGCTGGGCAGCACCTCGGCGAGCACGCGTACGGTCTGGGAACCGGCGCCCTCGACGACCTCGGCGTCGCGGGGGCGGAGGGCTTCGGGCAGGTCCGTGTCCTCGCCGGGTCCGAGCGCACCCGGTTCCAGCGCACCCGGCCCGACCGCCGGTGGCAGGAACGCGGTTCGCGGCAGCCGGTCCAGGATCGCCCGACGCAGCGCACCGTCCAGCTCGCCCTTGCCGAGCGGGCCGGGCACGAGGTCGATGATCCCGGCCCCCACCGGCCGCCAGGCGGCGAGCAGTTCGGCGTACGCGTCGGCCGCGTGCTGCACGAGGAGGTCGGTCAGCGGGCCCGGGGCGGCATGGCGTCGGGTGGAGTCGAGGGGGAGAGAGGCGATGAGCAGAGCGGGCACCCCGAGGGGTTCGTCGCTGGGAGTGGGCGCGTGGACGACGGGGCTGGTGCGGGGGCGGACGGGGGCGCCGTCGGCGTCGACGGGGACGGCCCAGGTGACGGACCAGTGCGGGCGCAGCCGCTCCTCGACGGGGCGGTCGGCGAGCAGCTCGGGGGCGAGGGAGCCGTGCGCGGAGACGGTGCGCCAGCGGGTCGTACCGTCACGGGAGTCCTCGACAGTGAGGATGCTCGCGCCTTCGCTCCTCCCCTCGCTCCCCCTTTCGTCCCCTCCTTCGTGCCGCAGCCGCAGCGTACGCACCCTGTCACCGCTCTCCACCACGACCTCCTCCAGGCCGGGCAGGGCGAGGAGCAGGGCGTCGTCGACCGAGTCCAGGAGACGCTCCGCGAGGTCCTGGGCCGCCGCGTCGCGCAGGGGCAGCATCACAGCGGTGTCGTACGGGTCCGGGGCGGTGCCCTCGGCGGCGAACGGCAACCGGAGCAACGGTACGTGGCCGTCGCGGCGGCGGAGCTCCTCGCCGAGGCCGGGGCTGTGGCGGGCGGTGTCCGTGGCAAGGCCGCGGGCCTCGGCGAGGGACCAGCGGACGCCGCCGTGGCGGCCGACGAGGGCGGGTTCGTCGGTCACGGCGAGCACGGAGGCGAAGCCGACGCCGAAGCGGCCGACCGCGCCTTCGCGGTCTTCTCGCTTGGCGGAGGCGCGGAGGGTGGACAGCGACTCGACGCCGGCCGCGTCGAGTGGAGCGCCGGTGTTGGCGGCGACGAGGACACCGCTGTGCAGGGTGAGCCGCAGGCAGCCCGGTACGCCGGCGCGGGCGGCGGCGTCGGCGGCGTTCTGCGCGAGCTCGACGACGAGGCGGTCGCGGTAGCCGCCGAGGACGAGTTCCTCCTCGGCGTTCGCGTCCTCGCGGAACCGCGCCGGGCTGGTCACCCAGGCGTCCAGCACCCCACGCCGCAGGCGCGCCGTCCCGAACGGGTCCGCACCCTCGGCTGCCGGCCGCACGAACTTGCTCACGGTTCAGTCTCCTTCTCCATGTGTACGGCCGCACGCGGTGCCGGTCGCCGCAGAAAGGTACCGCGTGGCATGTGCCTCCGGCGGTCGGCCGTCTCCGCCTGGTGGGGGGCGGGTGGGCGGGAGGTCAGGGGCCGTGTGCCGGTACGTCCAAGGCGAGGGCCCGGGCGTAGCCGCCGTGAGCGACGGGCGACAGGCGACGACGTACCCGCGCACGATGGTGTGCGGCTCCGCCGCGTGGCGCCATCAGCTTCGGACGGCCCGCGGGCGGGGTGCGACCCGGGTATGGGGGTCTGGGGGCCGGAAGGGCGTTGGGGAATGGAAAGCTCCCCACCAGCCCGCCGCTCAGGAGTGGCCGAACTCCGCCGACGACTCGTCCGTGGTCGCCGGGACCGAGCCGGAATCCGGGGAGGGTCGGAGGGGGAAAGGGTCCACCCGGGTCTCGTCGATGACCGGAGAGGCGGGGCGAGGGGGCCTGGGCATGACCGCCGCCTCCGAGTGACCCCCACAGCCGTACGCCAGCGACACCACATGCCCGTCCGCCGGCGAGAACTCGTTGGCGCAGACGCCGAACGCCTGACCCAGCGATCCGCCGACGCGGTTCAGGAAGCCGCAGCTGACGCAGGTGGCGGGGGCCGCCTGGGCCATCGCCGTCTTGGGCCCGTACGACTCCTCCCAGCGGTCGGCCGCCGAGTGCAGCCCGTACCGGGACAGGACTCGGGGCCGCCGCATACCCAGCTCCTCGGCGACCGACGCGATCGAGCCGCGGGAGGGGGTGACCGGCAGGTTCGCCGGCGTGCCGGCCGTCATCTCGACGTCCTCCGCCTCGACGAGCTCGACCATGTCCTCGGAAACGGGCGAGTTCGGCGCGGGCTCGTCCTCGCCGGAGAATCCGGGCTCCAGACGGAGGTCCTCCGCGTCCGTGGGGAGCAGGTCCCCCGGCCCCATGTCCCCGGGCCGGAGCCGCTCGCTCCAGGGCACCCACTCGGGAGCGAGGAGCGCGTCGGGCCCTGGCAGGAGGACCGTCTCGTCGAGGGTCACGATCTTCGCGCGCGAGGCCCGTGCGACGGTCACCGCCCAGCGCCACCCGCGGTACCCCAGCTCCCTGCACTCGAAGAAGTGCGTCACGACGCGGTCCCCTTCGGAGACGAGCCCGGCATGCTCCCCGACGACGCCGGGCGCGGCGGCCTCCTCGGCCGCGGCCCGGGCGAGGTCGACGGCCTCAGCGCACAGACGGTCAGGGGTGCGGCTTCGCGTTGTCGCGCTCACAGGTATCGCTTCTCTCCTACGCCGTCTCACGAGTGCGCCATCCCCGGCGGGGGTGCGGACGGAGCGGCTGGGGCCTCCCAGGCCTGTGAGGCACTGGAGGAGGGCCGCGTCGACGTCCGCGCCCGATGCACTCGGGCGCACCTACGCCATCCATTCTGCGGGATGACCGAGAGGCGCACGGCCGAGAACCACCACCGCGGGCGCGCTACGCACGCTACCCTCTCGCCGCCGCTCGGCACACACCGGCAGGAATCTTCGGCGCTCCGCGCCAGGTTTGCCGCTCCACGGTTCCGCTCCACGGTGCCAGTCGACGGGGTCCGCTCCACGGTGCCAGTCGACGGGGTCCGGTCGACGAGGTCCGGTCGGCGGGTTCCGACAGGGCGAGCGGACTCCGGCACCCCAGTGGCCGCTATACGCGCGGTAACCGCCTACACCGTTCCAACAGGGGGCACTATGACGGAGTGGCAGACGCAAGGTCGCCCCGAGGTGCCGCCGGAATCCCTGGAGGTGGCGCCGGAGGGAGTCGTCGGACGAGCGGAGCGGGCCCGGTGCGCGGGGCCGTCCGGTCCCTCGGACGTGCCCTGCATCTGCCGTTCACGGGGACGGCGAGGGGAATCCGGAAGGCGACGCACGCCCATGGGGCGGGCGAGTCGGGGCTCGGCAAGCTGATCGAGCTGCACGGAGTGAACGGCGCGGGCGACGTCATGATCACCGTGGCGCTCGCCTCCACGGTGTTCTTCTCGGTGCCGACGGACGAGGCCCGCGGTCGCGTCGCCCTGTACCTGGCGATCACGATGGCCCCGTTCACGCTGCTGGCCCCGGTCATCGGCCCTCTCCTGGACCGCGTCCCGCACGGCCGCCGCGCCGCGATGGCGGGCGCGATGCTGGCGAGGGCCCTGCTCGCCCTGCTGCTCTCGAGCGCGGTGGTCACGGGCAGTATCGAGCTGTATCCGGCGGCGCTCGGTGTGCTGGTGGCGTCGAAGGCGTACGGCGTGGTCAGAAGTGCGGTGGTGCCACGGCTCCTGCCCCCCGGCTTCTCGCTGGTCAAGGCGAACTCACGGGTCACCCTGGGCGGACTGCTCGCCACCGGCGTCGCGGCGCCGGTGGCGGCGGGGCTCCAGGCGCTGGGTCCGCGCTACCCGTTGTACGGCGCGTTCGTGATCTTCATGGCGGGTACGGTCCTGGCGTTCTCACTGGCTCCGAAGGTCGACTCGGCGAAGGGCGAGGACAAGGCGCTGCTGGCGGCCGACGAGCAGCACCTGCACGGGCCCCACCTGAAGCCGCCACGGCGCCCGGGTCTGCGTACCGTCGGACCGGCGGTCACCCACGCGCTCGTCGCGAACGCGGCGCTGCGCGGTCTGTCCGGGTTCCTGATCTTCTTCCTCGCGTTCCTGCTGCGGGAGGAGCCGCTCGCGGGCCAGAGCGCGGCCGTCTCGCTCGCCATAGTGGGTGTCGCGGCGGGAACGGGCAACGCGCTGGGTACGGCGGTCGGTGCGGCGCTGAGATCGCGGGCGCCGGAGGTGATCATCGTGACGGTGATCGCGGTCGTGCTGGGGGTGGCGATCATGGCGGCGGTGTTCTTCGGGGCGTTCCTGGTGGCGGCGCTCGGCGCGTTCGCCGGGTTCGCGCAGGCGCTGTCCAAGCTGTCGCTGGACGCGCTGATCCAGCGGGACGTGCCCGAGCTGGTGCGTACGTCGGCGTTCGCGCGCTCGGAGACGTTGTTGCAGATGGCGTGGGTGGTCGGCGGGGCGATCGGGATCGCGTTGCCCCTCAGCGGCACACTCGGCCTCTCGGTGGCCGCCGCGATCGTCGCCACCGGCTGGCTCACCACGGTACGCGGCCTGCTACGTGCAGCCCACCGACGAGAGGACCGGCCCCGCGCCCGGGTGAACTGACAGCGACACCGCGCGTGACCCGACGGCGGCACACATCCCGCCGCCCGGCACCACAGGGGCACGAGAAGGCCACCACACGGGCACCACACGGGCACCACACGGGCACCAAGGGTCACTGTGACGGGGTGGCGGCCGCCACAGGTGACGGTGCCCGTGCATCGCAGCAGGGGGCGCGCGGCACCAGGCCAAGGCGACACGCGCACAGTCGGCAGGCCACAGGCGCCGACCAGGACGAAGCCGAGCCACAGCCGCGGGGGGGCAGGCGGCAGGCCACCGGCGCCAGAAACAGGTGGCAGCGTGCGCCGCAGGCGCAGGCCGCAGGCTCGGGCGGCCGGGCCGTCGGGCGGCACGCCACCCAACCCGACCTGCAAGGCGCCGGGCGCGCCCGATAGCCTTCGGCCATGACCTCCCTGCCCCGCGGCAGTGCCGCTACTGGACACGGCCTTGCGCGCCGTCGTCGCGCCGTCGCCGCCGTCGGCGCCGTTTCCGCCGGACTTCTCGTCCTGTCCGCCTGTGACAAGCCGACGCCGATGGCTACCGTCACGGTCGGCAAGAGCTCGATGAGCTCCGAGGCCGAGTGCTACAAGGACGGCAAGAACCTCGGTCCCGAAGAGGCGACCAAGTGCACCCTCAAGAAGGCATCGGGCTCGATCCGGGTCCCGCAGGGCGAGACGCTGCGCATCGGTGTCGACCCGGAGATCGCGGACGAGGGCTGGGCCCTGTGGATCAACGGGCAGCAGGTCACCCCGGCGTACAAGAAGACGTACTACTCGTTCCAGGGCGTGGACCTCTTCGCCGACCAGCAGGGCCAGGCCGCCCCGAAGACGCTGTACATCAGCATCGTCGAGCAGAACAAGTCCGGTTCGCAGTCCAAGGGCGTGTGGAACTTCAAGCTCGAGAACGCGGACGCCTGATCCGGATCAGCGGGAAGCCATGCGCATCCTCGTAGCCACCGCCGTTCCGGCCGAACGGGACACGGTTGCAGCGGCGTTCGCGTCCGCCACCCGCCGCGACATGTACGACGTGCTGGCCGCGGGCGTGGGCTCCGCGGCCGCCGCGGCCGCCACCGCGACGGCCCTCACCACCGCCGCCCGGACCGAAGCCCCGTACGGCCCGTACGACCTCGTCGTCTCGGCCGGGATCGGCGGCGGCTTCCAGCCCGATGCGCCCGTCGGCTCCCTCGTCCTCGCCGACGAGATCACCGTCGCGGACCTGGGCGCCGAAACGCCGGAGGGCTTCGTTCCGGTCACCGAGCTCGGCTTCGGGGCAGTCAGCCACCGTCCACCGGAAGCACTCGTACAAGAGATGGCGGCCGTCACGGGAGGGCGTACCGGCACGATCCTCACCGTCAGCACCGTGACCGGAAGCGCCGAGCGAGCCACCGAGTTGCGGCGGCGTCATCCGCGGGCGCTCGCCGAGGCCATGGAGGGGTTCGGAGTCGCGGAGGCCGCCGCCTCGCACGGCGTGCCCGTGCTGGAGCTGCGCACCGTGTCCAACCCCGTCGGCCCGCGCGACCGTGCCGCCTGGCGCATCGGCGACGCCCTCGCGGCGCTCGGCGAGGCCTTCGAAAAGATCGCGCCGGTACTGGAGAGTTGGAGGGCGCATGAGCCCGACAGGCCCCATAAACCCAAAGAGCCCGATGAGCCCGAAGAGTCCGATGAGTTCTAACAAGGACCAACCGCCCGCCGGCCTGGCACGGGCCCTCCGGATCGTGTACTCACCCTGCCCGAACGACACCTTCGTCTTCCATGCCTGGGCCCACGGCCGGATCCCGGGCGCGCCCGCTCCCGATGTGACCTTTGCGGACATCGATGTCACCAACGGCATGGCCGAGCGCGGTGAGTTCGATGTGCTGAAGGTGTCGTACGCCGTCCTGCCCTACGTCCTCGACGAGTACGCCCTGCTGCCGTGCGGCGGTGCGCTGGGGCGGGGCTGCGGGCCGCTGGTGCTGACGAGGGAGCCGGACGTCGACCTCACGGGCCGTACGGTCGCCGTGCCCAGTGAGAAGTCGACGGCGTATCTGCTCTTCCGCCTCTGGGCCGCGGACACCCTGACCGACGGGGTCGGCGAGATCGTGGTGCTGCCGTTCCACGAGATCATGCCGGCGGTACGGGACGGCAAGGTTGACGCGGGGCTCGTGATCCACGAGGCCCGCTTCACCTACCGGACCTACGGCCTGCACAAGCTGGCCGACCTTGGCGAACACTGGGAGCGGACGACCGGCCTGCCCATCCCCCTGGGCGCGATCATCGCCAAACGCTCCCTGGGACACAAGCGCCTGCGCCGCCTCGCCGAGTCCATCCGCACCTCCGTCAGCGCCGCCTGGGACGACCCGGAGGCCTCCCGGTCCTACGTCCTGGAACACGCCCAGGAAATGGACCCCAAGGTCGCCGACCAGCACATCGGCCTCTACGTGAACGAGTTCACGGCGGATCTGGGAGAAGACGGCTACGCGGCGGTTCGCGGGTTGCTCACGCGTGCGGCGGCCGAGGGGCTGGTACCGCCCCTCGGGCCGGGCGCGCTGAACTTTCCGTAGCCCTGCTGAACTTTCCGTAGCCCTGCTGAACTTTCCGTA
>CAMLJW010000062.1 GCA_946480485.1 uncultured Streptomyces sp.
ACGATCTCCTCGGCCGTGACACCCGGCGCGGACTCCACCAGCAGCAGGCCCTCGTGTTACTCAGGGCACTGATTATTTGTTCGAGGTTTCGCCCACGCTGCCATCCGGGGTGTCGACCGTCCAGACCTGCAGGTAATCCGCAGGTGAGAGAGCGGTTCGGTTCGGCAGGCAGTGCACCTCCCGACAGGGTATCGTTCAGTGCACCGACGAATCCGACTCATGTATGCAGCGCATGCGTGGTACTGAGGAGCGCACATGGCCGCGGTGGACCTCTCCACCCACCCCGGGCACCTGGCCCGGCGGCTGCAGCAGGCGCACCACCTGCTGTGGAACCTGATGGTCTCCGAGGAGATCACCTCGCCGCAGTTCGCGGTCCTGAACGTGCTCGTCGCCGAGCCGGGCCTGGACCAGCGCACCGTGGGCGAGCGTGTGGGCCTCGACCGGTCCACCATCGCCGAGGTCATCAGCCGGCTCAGCCGCCGGGGCCTCCTCGGCAAGGTCCGCGACCCACAGGACGGCCGCCGCTTCCTGCTGCGCCTCACCGACGACGGAACGCGCACGCACCGCAGGCTCACCGTGCGGACGGCCCGTATGAACCAGGTCTTCCTGGCCCCGCTCTCCACCGACGAGCAGGCAGTGTTCTTCGACCTGCTCCAGCGGGTCTCGTACGCCGCGGAGGGCCTCCGCAATCCGGTGGAGCCGCTGGTCACGCAGCGCTGAGGCGGCGCCTTGGATCTGTGGGAACTGCAGGAGCAGCCGCCGGAGCAGCGGCAGGAGCTGTCGGAACCGTAGCAGCGTGGGGACGGGTCACGCCTTCGCGAACACCACCCAGACCTGACCGTGCGCGAACGTCATGGGCGTCCCGTTCGTCGTCGTGAACTCCGTTCCGTCCGTGGCCGAGGCACGCTTCCATTCGGCGTCGAAGGCGCGGCCGTCGCGCAGTACCTTCGCCGTGCCCGAGCCCACCGTCTCCGTGTACGGCGAGTTGCTGCCCAGGAAGTCGCTGAACTGGGACTTCCGGATCTTCACGTACTGCACGACCACCGTTGAGGCCGCCACCCGCTGCCCGTCGGTCGTCACGGTCGGCGTACCGTCCATCGACACCAGCCAGCGATCCCGGCTCTCGGACCAGTCGAAGGTGAAGCGGGCCGCGGGGAAGCGCACGGTGCGTGTGGTCTCGGCCTTGCCGCCCTCGGGCAGAGCCCCGTACGTGAAGCCCGTCGTCAGCGCGTCCGCTCCCGGCGCCGACTCCAGCAGCCGCTGGGGGCGCAGATACAGGTTGTGCGGCACGGGCTTGTCCGTGCCCCGGAAGAACGCCCCCGGTTCCTTGTTCGGCGTCGCCGCCCGCAGCGGTGCCTTGTCGATCAGCGGCAGCAGCTTGCTCTGGGCCCCCGAGAAGGCGAGCACCGGTTCGTCGAACTGGCGCAGCAGCTCCAGATCGGACTCGCGCGCGCTGCGCACCGGCCCGACAACCCCCGGCAACTTGGTCGCGTACACCGCCATCAGCCGGCTGAGGCCGGCCTCCACCTGTTCGGCGAAGACGATGTCCGCCGCGTTGAGGCCCGTCTGCGGCCGGGCCAGGCTGGCATTGTCGATCTTCACGGCGAGCACCGGACCGGTACCCCGCGTGCCGCCCTCCGGGTCCGGCGCGGGCCTGTCGTCGACCGATCCATCGCCGCCCGGCGACGATGCACCACCCGAAGTACAGCCCGCCACCGCCGAGCCCGCCATCAGTGCGGCCAGCAGGGCCGCCGCCACGGCCGTCCTTCTCGTCCGCCTTTGTCGCCCCGGTCTTCCGGGTCTTCCGGGTCTTCCGGGTCTTCCGGGTCTTCCGGGTCTTCCGAGTCGTCCCTGGCGCCCGGGCTGCCCGGACTGTTTCCTGCCTACGGTGCTCACCATGCCCCGCTTCAATGGTTCTGGTTATAGGTTCAACCATGCCATATCCGTCATTCAAGAAACGCCATGACAGAGCGCGTCTCTACGAAACCGACCGCGGTGTCGCCCGGCGATGTGGTGCCTGTGGGGAACGGCGGTCTCAGTCTCGGGCCAGTGGCCCCAGGACCTCGGCGAGGTGGTAGCGGACCGGCTCCTCCAGCTGGGCGTAGGTGCAGCTCTCAGGCGTGCGGTCGGGGCGCCAGCGGCGGAACCGGGCCGTGTGCCGAAAGCGCTCCCCGTTCTCCATGTGGTCGTACGCCACCTCGCACACGAGCTCCGGTCGCAGCGGTACCCATGAGAGGTCCTTCTTGCCCGACCAGCGGCTGGGCGCACCCGGCAGCCGGGCCGCCTCGTGCGCGGACTCCTCCGCCCAGGCCGCCCACGGATGACTCTCGGCCGACTCCATGCGCAGCGGCTCCAGCTCTGCCACCAGCTCTTCACGCCGCTTCATCGAGAACGCCGCGCACACCCCCACGTGCTGCAGCGTCCCCTTGGCATCGTGCAGACCGAGCAACAGCGAACCAACTACCGGCCCGCTCTTGTGGAAGCGGAACCCCGCGACGACCACGTCCGCGGTCCGCTCGTGCTTGACCTTGAACATCAGACGCTCGTCCTGCCGGTAGCGCAGCGTGAGCGGCTTGGCGATCACCCCGTCCAGGCCCGCGCCCTCGTACTGTTCGAACCACTGCCGCGCCACCTCGATGTCCGTG
Organism: uncultured Streptomyces sp.; assembly: GCA_946480485.1. The sequence goes on from CAMLJW010000062.1 coordinate 2,646, forward strand.
GTCGCCGGTGCCACATGCACGGGATCCGTGACCCCGGACAGGGTCGCCACCAGCAGCTCGCGCCGTTCGCCCTGCGGGACGTCCAGCAGCGACCGGTCGGCGAGGGCGAGCAGATCGAATACCACGAACGAGGCCGGGGTCCGCTCGGCGAGCGTCTTCACGCGTGACGCGGCCGGGTGGATGCGCTCCGTCAGGGCGTCGAAGTCCAGCCGTCCATCCCGTGCGATCACGATCTCGCCGTCCGCCACGCAACGTTCCGGCAACCGCTCCCGCAGGGCCTCCACCAGCTCGGGAAAGTACCGGACCAGCGATTTTCCCGTACGGCTGCCGATCTCGATCTCGTCGCCGTCACGGAAGACGATGGCCCGGAACCCGTCCCACTTCGCTTCGTACTGCATGCCCGGCGGGATCTTCGCCACGGGCTTGGCGAGCATCGGCTTCACGGGGGGCATCACCGGCAGCTCCATGCTCCGACTCTACGGTCAGGCGCCACCCGCCGCGCCGCGGCAGGTGGAGATGCCGGAGCCGGCAGTCAGTAGCTGAGAATCGCGCCCCTCGCGGGCGGTTGTGCCCCCGCCGTTCGCCGCGTACAAGTCCCCGCGGGGGCTGACCGTGATGGTCGGATCGACCGGGTCGTCGGCGGAGATGGCCGCGCCGGGTTCCAAGCCGTGTGGTGGATTCCCCGTCGGTTCGTTTGCCGAGGATCTGGATGACGACATGAAACCCCGACGAGGCGAAGAGGTACAGACGCGCGGTTTTCGCCCGGTATGCGATGCATGCGCCGTGCGCCTACCGTGGCTCGCATGGGCGATGCGGTGGAGCTGGAGGCGGCGGGACGGACGGTGCGGCTGTCCAGCCCGGGCAAGGTCTTCTTCCCGGAGCGCGGCCTCACAAAGCTGGAGCTCGCCCAGTACTACCTCGCCGTCGGTCCCGGCATCCTGCGCGCCCTGCGCAACCGGCCCACCACCCTGGAGCGCTACCCGGAGGGCGTGGCGGGCGAGTCGTTCTTCCAGAAGCGGGCGCCCAAGAACATGCCCGACTGGATCCCCACCGCACACATCACCTTCCCGAGCGGCCGCAGCGCCGACGAGATGTGCCCCACCGAGGTCGCCGCCGTCGTGTGGGCCGCCCAGTACGGCACGCTCACGTTCCACCCGTGGCCGGTGCGCCGCGACGACGTCGACCGCCCCGACGAGCTCCGCATCGACCTCGATCCGCAGCCCGGCACGGGGTACGCCGAGGCCGTGTACGCCGCTCACGAACTGCGTGCCCTCCTGGGGGAGTTCGGTGGACTACGCGGCTGGCCCAAGACGTCCGGAGGCCGTGGCCTGCACGTCTTTGTGCCGATCGAGCCCCGCTGGACCTTCACCCAGGTGCGCCGTGCCGCGATCGCCGCCGCGCGCGAACTCGAGCGCCGGATGCCCGACCGTGTGACCACCGCCTGGTGGAAGGAGGAGCGCGGCGAGAAGATCTTCGTCGACTACAACCAGACGGCTCGCGACCGTACCATCGCCTCCGCCTACTCCGTACGCCCCCGGCCGCGGGCCCCCGTATCAGCGCCCCTGCGCTGGGAGGAGGTGGGCGTCGCCGTGCCCCAGGACTTCGACCTGGTGTCGATGCCGGGGCGGTTCGCCGAACTCGGCGATGTGCACGCGGACATGGACGACCACGCCTACTCCCTCGAAGCGCTGCTGGAACTCGCCCGCCGCGACGAACACGACCACGGTCTCGCCGACCTGCCGTACCCACCCGAGTATCCGAAGATGCCGGGCGAGCCCAAGCGCGTACAGCCGAGCCGGGCGAGGCGCGAGCAGAGCTGAACGCGAGCGGTGGCGGATGGCTGCTGCGGAACCGCAGCGAGCCGTACCCCACCGACGACGGCCCGTGCGGTGCACCACTGTTCCCAGGGGAGTTGAGGCGTCAAGAGTCATGACCGGAAGCGCTCTCGGAATCTTTTCCGTTCAGAAGTCGACGATCAGGGCAGGCAGCCGGGCCTCACCGCGGTGAGGCCCGGCTTGCTCCTCCTGCCGGGTGGCGCCGCGCGGCGCCCAGAGGAGAGCCGGCCTTGCCTCAGCTCTGCTGCGGCTCGCCCTTGATGATCGCGAAGCGCGCCCCGTAGGGGTCGGCGAGCTTGGCCAGACGGCCGACACCCTCCATGCTTGTGGCGGGCATGCGGACCGTGCCGCCCAGCTCCTCGGCCTTGGCGACGACGGCGTCGGGGTCCGTGACCGCGAAGTACGGCAGCCAGTGCGCACCCGCCGCCTGCTCCACCGGGTCTTCGGCCAGCGGGACGAGGCCGCCGAACATGTCCTCTTCCTTGGCGCCCGCGGGGTTGACGCAGGTGTACGTGCCGCCGGGGAAGGGCACCGCCGAGGTCTCCAGGCCCAGCACGGAGTTGTAGAACGCGGCCGCCGCCGCGATGTCCGGTGTGTAGAGCTCGACCCAGCACAGGGCGCCGGTGTCGCCGGCCATATCGATGCCCTTGTTCTGGCCCGGTTGCCAGATGCCGAAGGTAATGCCCGCATTGTCGCTGAGGATGGCCATCCGGCCCTGGTCCATGACGTCCATGGGCAGCATCGGTACACCGCCGCCGGCCTCTTCCGCCGCCTTGGCGGTGGCCTCGGCGTCCGGACTCTGGAAGTAGACGGTCCAGGACGGCGGGCCCTGCTCCTCGGTGGTCTGCATGCCGCCCGCGGTGGTCTTTCCGTCCAGCTGGAAGAAGCCGTAACCGCCGACCTCAGGGCCTCCCGCCCGGAAGTCCCAGTCGAAGAGTGCGTGGTAGAAGGACGCGGCGCCTTCGATGTCGCGCGTGCCGAGGTCGACCCAGTTCGGGGAGCCGGTGACGAAACGGGTGGTGAGCATGTTGCCCTCCTCCTTGAGGGGTCCCGTTGCCTGGTCTCCGAGTCTTGCACCGCCCACTGACAATCGCCGCCGGAGCGCTGCCGCGGGCAGCGGGGAGCGCGGATCGGGGATGGGGCACTGGATGGTTACTCTTCGTAGTCTTCTTGGGGTGGGCCGCTCGGCGGTTCTGCGCGTTCCGCGCGCCGCCGTGCATATCGGCAGCTGGATCGGCCGCCATCGGCGGTCGGCCGTCGTCAGGGGCCGCCGGGTGTGCTGCTGTCGGGCGTGCGCCCGTTCCGGTGCGCGACCGTGTTGATCCCGCGTTGATCGAACGTTTTTCGCCGCCCGGCACCATCTCCGCCATGCAGATCGAAAGCATCGCCGCGCCCGACATCACCTGGCAGGAGCAGGCGCTGTGCGCGCAGACCGGAGCCGACTTCTTCTTTCCCGAACCGGGCAGCTCGGTGTGCGAGGCGAAGCGCATCTGCGGCCTGTGCGAGATGCGCTCCGCGTGCCTCGAGTTCGCGCTCACGAACGACGAGCGGTTCGGTGTCTGGGGCGGTCTGTCCGAGACGGAGCGGCTCAGCCTCCGGCAAACGCGGGAGCAGTGACCGCCGCCGACCTCTCCACTCGCCGCCCGGCTCCGCCGTCGGCAAAAGGGCGACTCCCAGACTGCTCGGCGCTGCCCCACGGCTCACCGTTCACGGCGGTCACCGTGCAGGCTGCTCGTCGCCGCCCACAAAGGCGGTGCTGCGGGCCGGTGCCGCGGCCGGCTCACCGGCGCCCGGTAAACGCCGCCCGCCGCCCAGTTCGCGCCCACCCTTGTTCGGTAAAGCGCTGCCCCCGCTCAGCATGCGCCGTCATCGACGCCGTCCCCGCAAGCGGAGCGCTCACGCGCTCGCCGCGCGTGCCGCCATGCGTGCCTTGCGGGCGGCCAGCTTCTCGTCGAACTTCATGGCCTCCGCGTCGAGTCCGCCCATGAACATGCCGAGCTCCTCCTGGGCGTGGAGCCCCTCCGGGCCGAGCCCGTCCATCTCCAGGACCTTGAGGTGGCGCAGCACCGGCTGGAGCACGTCGTCGTGATGGATGCGCATGTTGTAGACCTCGCCGATCGCCATCTGCGCGGCGGCGCGCTCGAAGCCCGGGATCCCGTGGCCGGGCATGCGGAAGTTGACGACGACGTCGCGGACGGCCTGCATCGTGAGGTCGGGGGCGAGTTCGAACGCGGCCTTGAGCAGGTTCCGGTAGAAGACCATGTGCAGGTTCTCGTCATTGGCGATGCGGGCCAGCATGCGGTCGCAGACCGGGTCGCCGGACTGGTGCCCGGTGTTGCGGTGCGAGATGCGGGTGGCCAGCTCCTGGAAAGCGACGTACGCGATGGAGTGGAGCATCGAGTGACGGTTGTCCGACTCGAAGCCCTCGCTCATGTGAGACATGCGGAAGGCCTCGAGCTTGTCCGGGTCGACGGCGCGCGAGGCGAGCAGGTAGTCGCGCATCACGACGCCGTGCCGCCCCTCCTCGGCGGTCCACCGGTGCACCCAGGTGCCCCAGGCGCCGTCGCGCCCGAAGAGCGTGGCGATCTCGTGGTGGTAGCTGGGCAGGTTGTCCTCGGTGAGGAGATTGACGACCAGCGCGATCCGGCCGATCTCGGTGACCTTGGACTGCTCCTTCTCCCAGGCCTCGCCGTCCTCGAACATGCCGGGGAAGTTACGGGCGTCGGACCAGGGCACGTACTCGTGGGGCATCCAGTCCTTGACTACCTTGAGATGCCGGTTGAGTTCGGTCTCGACCACTTCTTCCAGCGCGTACAGCAACCGTGCGTCGGTCCAGGCGGCGGACGGGCTGCCGAGGTGGGAGGAAGTGATCGTCACGGGTACTCCAGGGGACGTACGAGCGGAAGGCCAGAACCTACGGCATCGTAGGCTACGAACCCGTAGGTTACGACACCGTAGGTTAAGTCCGCGACAAGGCTCCCTGACCACCAGCGCCATCCCCACCCGGAAGCCGGACTGCTCAGGGGCCCCTCGCGGACCCCGCAGATCCGCAGATCCGCAGGTCTTGGGCCGAAGGGCGTGCAGGCACCGCCGTTCAGGTACACAGCTTCCGCAGCCGGACCGAGAGGCATGTCACACAGCCCTCGAGCTTCTCGAACTCGCTGATGTTCACGAGGACGGGTTCGTGGCCGAGGTCGGCGAACAGCTCGGCGGTCTTCGGCGCGCTGTCCGCCATCAGCCGCCTTCCGTCGCCCAGGAGCACAACATGGGAACCGGACTCCTCCGGCACTGAAAGGAAGCGCGGGAAACCTCGCCCTGCGCTTCGGCCCGCGACCCCGCCCTCGCCCTTGGACGGTTTTGTGAGGACTCTCCTGAAAGAGGTCAGCAGGTGTCCCGCAGCAGATCGGCGAGTCCGCGGTCCAGGTCGTGGTGCTGATGCTCCAGGCCGAGGGGCACCAGCTCCGTCGTGCTCTCCAGGAAGCGCCGCAGGTCGCCCCCGCGGATGTGCACCACGGCGGTGCCCTCGGGAGCGTGGAACTCCAGGGCGACGCGGTCGTATCCGTACGGCCGCACCCGTACGTCGCCCTGCCCCACCGGCTCCTCCAGCCCCGAGGCGAGCAGCTCGCGGGCGAAGGTCCAGCACACGTCCACGCCTTCGAGCGTGGCCGGCGCCGGGAAGGCCATGCGGACGGCGAACGGTTCGCGGGGGTCGTAGTGGAGCGTCGCGGAAATGCTCGGCATCCGCGGGGCGGCGGCGACAAGACGGGCCTTGACTGGCTGCTCGATGACGGTGGACAACGCCTTGCTCCCTTGTGACGGCTGGACGGACGGTGGACGGACGGTGGGCGGACGGGACCGGGCAACTGAAGAGACGACAGAACCAGCCCTTCAGTAGGCCTGCAGACGGACGAAGTTCGAGTGACCTACGTCACCGTGTTCAACACCGGAGTGGTCGTGGGCGCCGCCCGGGGCGTCTGGACGCCACCGGGGAGTGGGCCGGCTTCCCCCGCCATGAGGGGCTTGGGCCGGACGTCTGTCACCGCACAGGTGCTGCCGGGCGACGGGACGCCCGCGGTGCTGGAGGGGGAGGCAGGATGCGCGTCCGGTGAGTAGTCCCTGGTCAGCTCGGGGCCGCGCGATGTGTGGCCGGGACGGCGGCCGCACCGCGCATCCTTGACACCGGCTCGTACGACACCGTCGCCTGCACTCCGACCTGGGCTGCTGGGCCTTCGGCGGGAAGGGCGGGGTGGCACGGCCGGAGCGCTGATGCGAGAGGGCTCGGGCCGTGCTTCGCTTGAGGAGGGGCGCTTCCAGCGGTCTTTGAGCAGTCTCCCGACGTAAGGAGTGCGGCCATGGCACGTGGCTCGAGTTCCCAGCGGGAACGCCAGCAGGAACACATCAAGGAGAGCGAACTCGAACGCGGCGCGAGCGAGCGGCGTGCCGAGGAGATCGCCGCGCGAACCACCGACAGGGAACGCGCCCGCCGCGGCGAGTCGACGACCGCGAGCCGCACGTCGGCCCAGGAGACCTCGTCCAGCCGTCGCGGCGGCCGGCAGTCCCCAGAGGGAGCACAGGGGGCTACGTACGACCAGCTCTACCAAGAGGCGAAGAGCCGCAACATCGAGGGGCGCTCCAAGATGAACAAGGAGGAGCTGTCCCGGGCTCTCGGCCGCTGACACCCCCCGCACCCGCACCTTCGACACCGGCGCCCGTACGCTCGACGGCACCATGACGACCGTACGGGTTCCCGCGGGCTGGCCCGCCACCGAAGAGCAAGCCTGTGCCGTGCAGGACGAGTTGCGGGGGCGGGTGGTCCTCGACGAGCCGGGCCCGGTGCCGGAAACCGGCCGGGTGACCGGGGTCGATGTGGCGTACGACGACGCGTGTGACATCGTCGTGGCGGCGGCCGTCGTCCTGGACGCGGCGACTCTTGACGTCGTGGCCGAGTCCACGGCCGCGGGGCAGGTGCCTTTCCCCTACGTTCCGGGCCTGCTCGCCTTCCGCGAGATCCCGGCCGTCCTGGCTGCCCTCGACGCCCTGCCGTGCGAGCCGGGTCTGGTCGTCTGTGACGGCTACGGCCTTGCCCATCCCCGCCGCCTCGGCCTGGCCAGCCACCTCGGCGTCCTCACCGGCCTCCCGACGATCGGCGTCGCCAAGAACCCCTTCACCTTCGGGTACGAAGAGCCGGGCACCTCGCGCGGATCCTCGTCCCCGCTGCTCGCGGGCGACGAGGAGGTCGGCCGCGCGCTGCGCACCCAGCAGGGCATCAAGCCGGTCTTCGTCTCGGTCGGCCACCGCGTGACGCTGGACAACGCCTGCGCCCACACGCTGCACCTCGCCACGCGCTTCCGCCTCCCGGAGACGACCCGCCACGCGGACGCGCTGTGCCGCCGGGCCTTGAAGGCGACCCGCTCCGAGCAGCCGTTCTGAGGACGTACTCCGCGTATGTGCGCCGCGTACGGTCGCGTATGTGCTCCGCATACGTTGCACCCCGCGCCGTTGTCGGTGGCTGGGGCTAGCGTGAGGTACGAGGAGCACAGGACCAGGACGTACGAGGGCGTTGATGGCAGACACGGCAGGACCCGGCCCGCTCGCTGGTGTGCGCGTGGTCGAACTGGCGGGCATCGGGCCCGGCCCGTTCGCCGCCATGCTCCTCGCCGACCTGGGCGCCGACGTGGTCCGCGTGGATCGGCCGGACGGCACGGGATTCTTGGTCAACCGGGACTACGACATCACCAACCGCAACAAGCGGTCCGTGATCGTCGACCTGAAGGCGGACGACGGCCCGGCTCGCGCCCTCGGTCTGGTCGCCCGCGCGGACATCCTCATCGAGGGCTACCGCCCGGGCGTCGCCGAGCGCCTCGGGGTCGGCCCCGAGACCTGCCGTGCCCGCAACCCGAAGCTCGTCTACGGGCGGATGACCGGCTGGGGTCAGGAGGGCCCGCTCGCCCAGCGCGCGGGGCACGACATCGCGTACATCGCGCTGACCGGCACACTGGGCATGATCGGCGACCCGGACGGGCCGCCCACCGTCCCCGGGAACCTGGTCGGCGACTACGCGGGCGGTTCGCTCTACCTCGTCGTCGGCGTCCTCGCCGCACTCCATCACGCGCGCGCGACCGGCACCGGACAGGTCGTGGACGCGGCCATCGTCGACGGCGCCGCACACCTGGCCGCGATGATCCACGGCATGCTGGCCGCCGGCGGCTGGCAGGACAGGCGTGGAGTGAACCTCCTCGACGGCGGCTGCCCGTACTACGGCACGTACGAGACAGCCGACGGCCAGTACGTGGCGGTGGGCGCGCTCGAGCAGCGGTTCTACCAGGAGTTCGTGGACCTGCTCGGCATCGGCGAACACGCCTCGGCCCACAAGAACCCGGCGCGTTGGCACGAACTGCGTGAGACGGTCGGGGCCCGCTTCAGGACACGTACGCGCGACGAGTGGACCGCCGTCTTCGAGGGCTCCGACGCATGCGTGGCGCCCGTCCTGTCGCTGCGCGAGGCGCCGCACCACCCGCACCTCGCCGCCCGCGGCACCTTCACCGACCACGGCGGCATCACCCAGCCCGCTCCCGCACCCCGCTTCTCCGCCACCCACACCTCTGTCCGCAGCGGGCCAGCGCAGCCGGGCGCCGACACCGCGGACGTAGCCCGCGACTGGGACGTACCCTGCCTTATGCAGGGCAGCCTCGAGTGACACGGCAGCCGCAGATCCGCACGCTCGATCAGGATGCGCGGAGGAGAAGCCGAGCGTGGAGGAGAAGCCGAGCGCGGAGGAGAGCACATCGGCTTCGAGACGCCGGAGACGGCAACCGGGTCAGCGTCACCCGCATGCGCCTCGACCGCCGCATCAGTCCACGGCGGGACGAGGGGGATCATGGAGGGGATCATCGGCCGTTCCCTGCTGGGTCAACCCTCATTGAAAGGCTTACCAGTGAGCACCGAAGCGTACGTGTACGACGCGATCCGCACCCCGCGCGGCCGCGGCAAGGCGACCGGCGCCTTGCACGGCGCGAAGCCCATCGACCTCGTCGTAGGGCTCATCCACGAGATCCGGGCCCGCTTCCCCACCCTTGACCCGGCCGCGATCGACGACATCGTGCTCGGCGTCGTGGGCCCGGTCGGCGACCAGGGTTCCGACATCGCCCGCATCGCAGCCGTCGCGGCAGGGCTGCCGGACACGGTGGCCGGCGTACAGGAGAACCGCTTCTGTGCGTCGGGTCTCGAAGCCGTCAACCTGGCCGCCGCGAAGGTCCGTTCGGGCTGGGAGGACCTCGTCCTGGCGGGCGGAGTCGAGTCGATGTCGCGGGTGCCGATGGCCTCCGACGGCGGCGCCTGGTTCGCCGACCCGATGACCAACATCGCCACCAACTTCGTCCCCCAGGGCATCGGCGCCGACCTTATCGCCACCATCGAGGGCTTTACCCGCCGGGACGTCGACGAGTACGCGGCGCTCTCCCAGGAGCGTGCCGCCGCGGCCTGGAAGGACGGCCGCTTCGAGAGGTCGGTCGTGCCGGTGAGGGACCGCAACGGGCTCGTCGTCCTGGACCACGACGAGCACATGCGTCCGGGCACGACCGCCGATTCGCTGGCGGCGCTCAAGCCGTCGTTCGCGGACATCGGGGACCTGGGCGGCTTCGACGCCGTGGCGCTGCAGAAGTACCACTGGGTGGAGAAGATCGACCATGTGCACCACGCGGGCAACTCCTCCGGCATCGTGGACGGCGCGTCGCTCGTCGCGATCGGCTCGAAGGAGGTGGGGGAGCGGTACGGACTGCGGCCGCGCGCCCGCGTCGTCTCCGCCGCCGTCTCCGGCTCCGAGCCCACCATCATGCTCACCGGGCCCGCGCCCGCGGCCCGCAAGGCGCTCGCCAGGGCCGGGCTGACCATCGACGAGATCGGCCTGGTCGAGATCAACGAGGCCTTCGCCGCCGTTGTGCTCCGTTTCGCGAAGGACATGGGGCTGTCGCTGGACAAGGTCAACGTCAACGGCGGGGCGATCGCGCTCGGCCACCCGCTGGGGGCGACCGGGGCGATGATCCTCGGCACGCTGGTGGACGAACTGGAGCGGCAGGACAAGCGGTTCGGCCTCGCCACGCTGTGCGTCGGCGGCGGCATGGGCATCGCAACGATCGTCGAGCGTCTCTGAACCTCCCGTCCCTCTTGCGGCCCTCACGGCGTCCCTTTACGGATTACGGAGAACCTCCATGACCAAGAGCACCACCATCCGCTGGGAACAGGACAGGACCGGCCTCGTCACCCTCGTCCTCGACGACCCCAACCAGTCCGCGAACACCATGAACCAGGCGTTCCGGGAATCGCTCACGGCGATCACCGACCGCCTGGAGGCCGAGCGGGACACCATCCGCGGCGTCGTCATCACCTCCGCCAAGAAGACCTTCTTCGCGGGCGGCGACCTGCGCGACCTGATCGCGGTCACCCCCGAAACCGCCCAGTTCACCTTCGAGCGGAGCCTCGCCGTCAAGCGCGACCTCCGACGCATCGAGACACTGGGCAAGCCCGTCGTCGCCGCCATGAACGGCGCGGCTCTGGGTGGCGGTTACGAGATCGCCCTCGCGTGCCATCACCGCGTCGCACTCGACGCCCCCGGCTCCAGGATCGGCTGCCCCGAGGTAACGCTCGGACTGCTGCCCGGAGGCGGCGGCGTCGTGCGGACCGTACGGCTCCTGGGCATCGCCGACGCGCTGCAGAAGGTGCTCCTCCAGGGCACGCAGTACAGCCCTGGCCGCGCCCTCGAAAACGGTCTCATCCACGAAGTGGCCACTACCCGCGAGGAGATGCTGGCCAAGGCCCGCGCCTTCATCGACGCCAACCCCGAGTCGTCGCAGCCCTGGGACAAGCCCGGCTACCGCATCCCGGGCGGCACCCCCGCCAGCCCGAAGTTCGCGGCGAACCTGCCCGCCTTCCCGGCCACCCTGCGCAAGCAGACGAACGGCGCACCCTACCCGGCACCGCGGGGCATCCTGGCGGCCGCCGTCGAGGGCTCCCAGGTCGACTTCGAGACCGCCCAGGTCATCGAGGCCCGCTACTTCGTGGAGCTGGCCGCCGGCCAGACCTCCAAGAACATGATTCAGGCCTTCTTCTTCGATCTCCAGGCCGTCAACTCCGGAGCCAACCGCCCCAGGGACGTCGAGCCGCGCCAGGTCCGCAGGGTCGCCGTCCTGGGCGCCGGGATGATGGGTGCCGGTATCGCCTACTCGTGCGCACGCGCGGGCATCGACGTCGTCCTCAAGGACGTGTCGGCCGAAGCCGCGGCGAAGGGCAGGGGCTACTCCGAGCAGCTCTGCGCCAAGGCGGTCTCCCGGGGCCGTACGACCCAGGAGAAGGCCGACGCGCTGCTCGCCCGCATCACGCCCACCGCCGACCCGGCGGACCTGGCTGGGTGCGACGCCGTGATCGAGGCCGTCTTCGAGGAACCGGCGCTCAAGCACAAGGTGTTCCAGGAGATCCAGAACATCGTCGAGCCGGACGCGCTGCTGTGCTCCAACACTTCGACGCTGCCCATCACCGCGCTCGCCGAAGGCGTCGACCGGCAGGCCGACTTCATCGGACTGCACTTCTTCTCGCCCGTCGACAAGATGCCGCTCGTCGAGATCATCAAGGGCGAGCGGACCGGCGACGAGGCCCTGGCCCGCGCCTTCGACCTCGTACGGCAGATCAAGAAGACCCCGATCGTCGTCAACGACTCGCGCGGCTTCTTCACCTCCCGGGTCATCGGGCACTTCATCAACGAGGGCGTCGCGATGGTCGGCGAGGGCATCGAACCCGCCTCCGTCGAGCAGGCGGCGGCCCAGGCGGGCTACCCGGCCAAGGTCCTCGCACTCATGGACGAGCTGACGCTCACCCTGCTGCGCAAGATCCGCGCCGAGACGAAGAGGGCAGTCGAGGAGTCCGGCGGCACCTGGGCCACGCATCCCGCCGAGGCCGTCGTAGACCGCATGATCGACGAGTTCGGCCGCACCGGCCGCAGCGGCGGGGCGGGCTTCTACGAGTACGCCGACGGGAAGCGCGCCGGGCTATGGAGCGGACTGCGGGAGCACTTCACGCGCGAGGGTGCCGAGATCCCCTTCGAGGACATGCAGGAACGCATGCTCTTCTCCGAGGCGCTGGACACGGTCAGGCTCCTGGAGGAAGGCGTCCTGACGTCGGTCGCCGACGCCAACATCGGGTCGATCCTCGGGATCGGCTTCCCCGGCTGGACCGGTGGTGTCCTTCAGTACATCAACGGATACGACGGCGGCGCCGGGGTGGGTGTCGGCCTGCCCGGTTTCGTGGCACGCGCGCGTGAACTCGCCGAGCGCTACGGGGACCGGTTCACGCCACCCGCACTCCTCTTGGAGAAGGCGAAGAAGGGGGAGCGGTTCAGCGACGCGTGAGGTTGGACGCCTGAGATGGGACGCCTGAGATGGGACGCCTGAGATGGGACGGCTGAGATGGGACGCATGAGGTCGGACGCGTGAGGGCAAGGCGGCGCGGCGAGGCCCTTCCGGCAAGCGGAGCAGCCTCGCCGCGCCCGCAGTACACGTGACCGGACAGTGCCCGATGCGTCCGGTCGAGTGGGCCGGGTTGGTGCCCAGGTCGGCGTCTTCTTCGCGGAGGAGCGTGGGCGGTCGGCGGCGGTAGGCTGGCAAAGGCTGCCACTCACGTCACGGAGGTCGCTGTGGACGTCCTGGTACTGATCGGCCGCATCCTCTTCTCAGCGCTGTTCCTGAACGCCGCCGTCGGCCACTTCACCCAGACCAAGGCCATGGCCGGATACGCCTCCTCCAGGGGTGTCCCCGCCGCGGCTCCCGCCGTCCTCGCCGGCGGACTGCTGCTCCTCACGGGCGGCCTCAGTGTCCTGCTCGGCATCTGGGCCGACCTCGGCGCCCTGCTGCTGGCCGTCTTCGTGGTCCCGACCGCTTTCCTGATGCACGGGTTCTGGAAGGAGACGGATCCCCAGGCCCGCCAGAACGAGATGGTTCACTTCCTGAAGGACATGTCGCTGGCCGGTGCGTCCCTGACGCTGCTGGCGCTCATCTCGTACGCCGGACCGGAGCTGGGCCTGACGATCACCCGCCCGCTCTTCGACATCAGCTGACCCCGCGGGACGCGGGAGCACGGCTACGACGTCCCCTCGCTGCGCTGTCGGGATCGCCCGCGTACGCCCAAGTACGCGGGCGACCCTCCGCCGTGCGATGCACCGCACCAGACACCGCGGCGCCCGCCCTCCGGGCGGACGACGGGAACGACAGGCCCTGGCTAGGATCTGCTTCCTGATGACTGCCACTCTCGTTGCCAAGAATCTCGCCGCCGGTCACGGCGACCGCTCCCTCTTCTCCGGGCTTGACCTCGTCGTCGCACCCGGCGATGTGATCGGGCTGGTCGGTGCCAACGGCGCGGGCAAGTCCACACTGCTGCGCCTGCTCGGCGGGCTGCTCACACCCGAGCAGGGTGAGCTGCGGCTCTCCCCGCCGACCGCCACCGTCGGGCATCTGCCGCAGGAACCGGAGCGCCGGCCCGGCGAGACCGTACGGGAGTTCCTCGCCCGCCGCACCGGTGTGGCCGAGGTCCAGCGCGTGATGGACGAGGCCACGCAAGCGCTGGTCGACGGGGCACCGGGCGCGGACGACGCCTACGCGAACAGCCTGGAGCGGTGGCTCGGCCTCGGCGGCGCCGACCTCGACGAGCGCGCCGAGGAGGTGGCCGACTCCCTCGGCCTCGGCGTCGGCCTGGACCAGCCCATGACGTCCCTGTCCGGAGGCCAGGCGGCCCGCGCCGGACTCGCCTCGCTCCTCCTCTCCCGCTACGACGTCTTCCTGCTCGACGAGCCGACCAACGACCTCGACCTGGACGGTCTGGAGCGCCTGGAGCGCTTCGTGGGCGGGCTGCGCGCGGGCACGGTCGTTGTCAGCCACGACCGCGAGTTCCTCACCCGCACGGTCACCAAGGTCCTCGAACTCGACCTCGCGCAGCAGCGGATCACGTTGTACGGCGGCGGATACGAGGCCTATCTGGAGGAGCGGGACGTGGCGCGCCGGCACGCCCGCGAGGACTACGAGGAGTACGCCGACAAGCGGGCCGCGCTCGAAGGGCGGGCCCAGACGCAGCGCGCCTGGATGGACAAGGGCGTCAAGAACGCCCGGCGCAAGGCGGGCAGCGGTGGCGACAACGACAAGATCGGTCGCAAGTTCCGCAGCGAGGCCAGCGAGAAGCAGGCCGCCAAGGCCCGGCAGACCCAGCGCATGATCGAACGGCTGGACGTCGTCGAGGAGCCGCGCAAGGAGTGGGA
>CAMLJW010000063.1 GCA_946480485.1 uncultured Streptomyces sp.
CGGGTGTCCTCCCCTCTGGTGCACTCTCCCGTCATGTGGTGACCGGCCATGCCCGCCCGGGGAACGAACAGCCCCGGCTCACTGAGGACGCAAGCAAGGCTCAGCGAGTCGGTTGCCCCGTCCGTGACTCTGCCCCCGTGGTCACAGACCGGGCGTTTTCATGTGAGCGCGCACAGCCCGGAAGCCGATCACGCCAATGGCCGTGCCCAGGATGAACGACGTGATAGCCAAGGCGAGATGCACCCAGAGGTACGCGGTAGGACTGCCGTTCTCAAACGCGAGACCGCTTGCGTCCTGGAACAAGTTCTTGGCAAACGTCACCCAGATCACCCACGACCATGCGCCAAAGGCGAGCAGGAACCACGAGACGGGGCGGCTGAGCTTCATGGGATTGAGTCCTAAGCACTCTGAACTGACTGACTGCGGGTGGGTCGTTCCCTGCCAGTATCCGACCGACAGCCCTACACCCTTGAGGCAGGGGTGTTCAACTGCTCGTTTCCACAGTCGTTTAGCGCGCCTAACCATGCTCTCGCGAGCGCGTTGGCCGGGCCGGGCCGTCAGCCACGTGTCCTGGCCGGCATCCGTACGCCCCGCGAGAGCATCATCTCCGAATCCTCGGAGCGGGTTCGTCAAGGCTCGGGAGTGTGAGGAGGTGCGATAGTGGAAACACGCTTGATTGGTGATGTATCCGTACAAAACACTCACTCTCGTTCGAGAGGAGGAGTGACCATGAACGGTCAGGTGGGTCTGGCCCTCGCCGGCGGTTACCTCATGGGGCGCCGTCACAAGATGCGGTTGGCGTTGACACTCGCTGGTATGGCGGCCGGAAGGCGGCTCGCGTCGGGGAGGCCTACGGCGGGGCTGGGGCAGGCGAAGTCCTCCGAGCTCGGCAAGCTCACCAAGGAAGTCCGCGGCCAGCTGGTCTCCGCGGGGCGGACGGCGGCCGTATCGGCGGCCAGCCAACGGATCGACGCGCTGAGTGACCGCCTGGAGGCGCGGGCCACGTCGCTGCGTGCGGCTCCGGGTGAGTCGGAGGCGGAGGAGGAGCCGCCCGAGAGGCCGACCCGGAAGACGGCCCCGGAGAGGGAGAAGACGCGGGACACGGAGGGCGAGGGCGGCGAGCGGAGGTCCAAGGCGCAGGCCAGGGAACCAGCGCGCGCGCATCCCGTCAAGCACAAGTCGAGTGACCGTCCGGCCGCGGCCAAGAAGAAGACAGGTGCCCAAGGGCCTGCGCGGCGAAGCCGAGGGTGAGGGCTATGGCAGAGGAAACGGATGGCCAGCGTAAGGGCGGGCTCGGAACTCTCACCAAGGAGCTGCCCACTGAACGGCTGGTCAAGGACATGCAGGACGTCCTGCTCGCATTGGGGGAGAAGGCGCTGAAGTCGGTGACCTCCGGCGGGCAGGGCGGTGGGACCTCGTTCAAGGTGCCGGTGAAGCCCCTGGTGAAGGCGGGGCTGCATCAGGTAACCGATATGGCCAAGGAAAAGGCGAAGGAGGCCGTCCCGGGCCTCGGAGGTGAGGCCAAGGGCAAGGGCGGCGTCAAGAGCAAGAAACTCAAGGTCACCAACATCGTCGAGCAGATCGACGTGGGCGTGCCACTCCCGCTTGCCTACGACCAGTGGACCCGGTTCGAGGACTTCCCTGACTTCATGAAGAAGGTCGAGGACGTCGAGCAGGAGACCGACACGGAACTGGAGTGGACGGCGAAGATCTTCCTCTCCCGCCGGAAATGGCACTCCGAGATCGTCGAGCAGGTGCCCGACCAGCGGATCGTCTGGAGGTCGAAGGCGGCGAAGGGCTATGTGGACGGCGCGGTCACCTTCCACGAGGTGACGCCCGACCTCACCAGGATTCTGCTGGTCCTTCAGTACCACCCGCAGGGTTTCTTCGAGTACACGGGAAATCTCTGGCGGGCACCGGGCCGCCGGGCGCGGCTCGAGTTGAAGCACTTCCGTCGTCACGTCATGTCCGAGGTACTGCTCAGCCCTCACCCCGACGAGGAGATCGAGGGCTGGAGGGGCACGATTCACGACGGCGAGGTCGTCAGTGAGGAGGAAGAGGGACAAAAGCAGCGGGCCGAGGGCGAGGAGGAAGAGCCTCGCGCTGAGGAAGAGGACGAGGACCGAGAAGACGAGGAAGAGGACGAGGAGGACCAAGAAGACGAGGAAGAGGGCCGCGAGGAGTCCGAGTACGAGGAGGAGTACGAGGACGACGAGGCAGACGCCGAGTTCGAAGTGGAGCCCGATGAGGAGCCCGATGACGATGAGAAGCCGAAGCGGCGCGCCCGTCGCTGACGACCTCTCGTCCGGGAAGGGGTGAAGTGCCGTGACTGTGGCAAGCCAGCAGGGCGGAGCCCTGAGTCGGCCCAGCGCCAGCGGCCTCGCCGACGTGGTCGATCTGATCCTCGACAAGGGCTTGGTCGTCGACGCCTATGTGCGCGTGTCCCTGGTGGGGATCGAACTGCTGACGGTGGACGCCCGCGTCGTCGTCGCCAGCGTGGACACGTATCTGCGGTTCGCCGAAGCCGCGAACCGACTCGACATCGCCCGGTCCGGCACCGAGACCAAGGGGCTGCCCGACCTGATGAACCAGCTGCAGGAAGGCGGCGGACGTCAGAAGACCCGCGGCGCGCTGGAAGGCGTCAAGGACACGGTCACCGACCTGCTGGGGGGCGGGGACGAGGACGAGGACCCATACGAGGAGGAGGCCGACGAGGAAGAAGAGGCGCCCCGGCGCAGGAAGAGGAGTAGGGAGCGCGAGTGATGACGGCCGAGGACGTGACCGCCTGCTACGTGTACGGAGTCGTGCCGGCCGACCGTACGGACGATGCGGTGGTCGAAGACCTGCGCCCGGTCGGCGATCCGGAGTTCCGGGTGGGCTTCGTACGCCATGGCGGCCTCGCCGCCCTGGTGAGCGAGGTACCCACCGACAAGGCGATCGGCACTCCCGACGATCTGCGCGCTCATGCCCGTGTGCTGGACGCCATGGCCGCCGCCGACTCTCCCGTGCTGCCGTTCCGCTTCGGCACGGTGCTCGGGGACACCGGCGCGGTGGTCGACGAGTTGCTGACCGAGGGCCGTGAGGACTTCTCCCAGGCCCTCGAACGGCTCCGGAGCAAGGCGCAGTTCACGCTCAGGGCGCAGTACGTACGGGATGCGGTGCTGCGAGAGGTGCTGGACGAGCAGGAGGAGGTCCGGCGACTCCGGCACGAGCTGGCCGCCCTTCCGGAACAAGCCGGGTACGAGCAGCGGGTCCGGTTGGGGGAGCTGATTGTGAACGCCATCGAGGCCAAGCGGCAGACGGACTTCCAGGAGGTGGCCCAGCGGCTGGAACCGCTGGTGCACGCCATGTTCTCGACGGAGCCGGCGGCCGCCGAAGGGCTGGTCACCGCCTCCTTCCTGATCGAGGACAGACAGCGAGAGGCGTTCGAGAAAGCCGTCGAGGAACTTGCCGAGCAGTGGCGGAACCGGGTCGAGATGCGTCTGCTCGGACCGATGGCCCCGTACGACTTCGTGGGTGACGCGCTCAGCGCCGACAAGGAAGTCGCAGCGACAGCCGGCGAGGGAGGCGGCTAGCCATGGGGCTGTTCACGGGGCTGGTCACCCTGCCGCTGGCCCCTGTCCGGGGCATCGCGTGGATCGCTGAGCAGATCCACCAGCAGGCGATGCGGGAGCTGGCGGACCCCGCGGTGATCCAGCAGCGCCTGGATGAGGTCGCGGCGGCACGGGAGTCCGGAGAGATCAGCGAGGAGGAGGCGGCCGAGCGGGAGAGCGAACTGGTCAGTCGACTGCTCGACGGCGGACAAGCCGCCGGGGGCGTGGAGGTGTGAGGCGTGCCCCGGGAGGAACGGGACGAAAGCGAACACCGTCAGCGGCGTTCCCGGGCCGTTCGGACGGAGCGCTCCCGTGACGGCCGTGACGAGGGCTCGGGCGCGGGCGCGGGTGAGCACGGCGGGCACGGCGGGGAGCGCTCCCGCGAACATCGCGAAGAGCGTGCGGACCGCTCCCGTGAGCAGCACCTCAAGGACCGCGAAGAACAACGCGAGGATCACGGGCGGCGCGAGGAGCCGCGCCGCCGCCCGTCGCGGGGTCCCAAAGCTGACGCCCGCGAGGTCGCCAGGAGCGCTGCGCAGCATGTGCAGCTGCTCACCGGTAAGGACCCGGAAGGCGTGACCTCGCTGGAGCGCGAGGAAGACGGCTGGCTCGTCGGCGTCGAGGTGGTGGAGAGCCACCGGATCCCGGACTCCACCGACATCTTGGCCGAATACCGCGTCCGGCTCGACACGCAGGGCGACCTCGTCTCGTATCGCCGTGCCCAGCGCTACTACCGGGGCCGCTCTGAGGAGGGCGAATGAGCCAGAGTTCCGACTGGAACCTTCCGAGCCGCCGCGAGGGCGGCGCGCGTGAGCCCGCCACCAGCACCGCACCGTCGAGCCTGGCCGACATCCTGGACCGCATTCTGGACAAGGGCATCGTCATCGTCGGCGACATCCAGGTCAATCTGTTGGACATCGAACTGCTGACCATCAAGATCCGGCTGCTGGTCGCCTCCGTGGACCGGGCCCGCGAGATGGGCATCGACTGGTGGGAGCACGACCCCAGCCTCTCGTCCCGGGCCAGGAACGCCGGGGACGCCTTGGACGAGAACGAGCGGCTGCGGCGGCAGATCGCCGAGCTGGAGCGCGACCGCGACGACGCACGGCGGCGCGGCCGGCCGGGGGCGGAACCGCAGAGTGTGGAGCCGGAGGGGGAACTGGAGAGCGACGAGGCGGAGAGCGAGGAGAGCGAGGTGTTCGAGGACGAGGAACCGGACGAGGAACCCGAAGAGGAGTTGGCGGAGGAGCCCGAGTACGAGCCCGAGGAGGAGGGGACGTGACCGAACCGCTCGCCACCTGGCTGTACGCCGTGACCTCCGCCGAAGACGCGGGCGCCGGTCCGCTGAAGGGGCGTACGGGCATCGCGGGCGAGCCGGTGCGTGTCATCGGGGGCGCGGGCCTGGCCGCCGTCGTCGGTTCCGTACCGCTGAAGGACTTCGACGACGACGCGATGCACGAGCATCTGCAGGACCTGCGCTGGCTGGAAGGGTCGGCACGGGCCCACCATCAGGTCATCGGTGAGGCGTCCCGTCGCGGCCCCGTCATTCCGCTGCGCTTCGGGACCCTCTTCCACGACGACGACCGCGTACGCGCCATGCTCGTGGACCGGAAGGCGGACCTCGCCGTGGCGCTGGAGCGGGTGGCCGGACGGACGGAGTGGGGCGTGAAGGCGTTCGCCGATCCCAAGGCCTTTCTGCCGGACTCGTCCGAGGAGCCGGGCGAGGGCGGCGGCGAGAAGCCCGGCACCGCGTATCTGCTGCGCCGCCGCGCCCAGCGGGAGCAGAAGGAGACCGCGCATCTGCGCGTCACCCGGCAGGCCGAGGAGATTCACGCCGCCCTGTCGGAGCCGTCCGTGGAGGGCGCCGTGCACCCACCGCAGGACGCCGCGCTGGCCGCGTACGAGGGCTGGATGATCCTCAACAACTCCTACCTCGTGCCCGACGAGCGTGTTGCGGACTTCACCGCCCTGGTCTCCGACCTCGGGCAGCGTTTCCCGGGGGTCGGACTTGAACTCAGCGGGCCGTGGCCGCCGTACTCCTTTACCGCGTTGCCGGTGTCGGAGCACGAGACGGGAGGCCTGGGGAGCGAGGAGCGGTGACGCGCGCGGTCGAGCAGCGCGAGGTGGCCCTGGTCGACCTGCTCGACCGGGTGCTGGCCGGAGGCGTCGTGATCACCGGGGAGATCACCCTGTCCATCGCTGATCTCGACCTGGTACGCATCTCACTGCGGGCGCTGATCGCTTCGGTACGCGCGGAGGGCGGCGAGGCTGATGACGACCGGTCGCCGGCCTGACAACCACGACCGCCGCGCGGACGACCACCGGACCGACGACTGTCGGACCGACGACCGCCGGTCCGACGACCGCCGGACCGAAGGAAGCCGTCTCCCCCGGCGACTGGAGCTGGACCAGGAATCGGCGCGGCGGAGCCTGGCAGGCCTGGTAATGACCGTCGTGGAACTGCTCCGCCAGCTGATGGAGCGGCAGGCGCTGCGCCGGATCGACCAGGGCGACGTCAGCGACGAGCAGATCGAGCAGGTCGGGCGGACCCTGATGGCGCTGGAGGAGCACATGGCCGAACTTCGCGAGCACTTCGGCCTCACCGAGGACGACCTGAACATCGACCTGGGCCCACTGGGTCCGCTGCTCCCACGTGATTGACCCCGCGCTGGGCTGCGCCCCCGGACCCCTCGGGGCGCTGAGCGAAGAGTCGTAGACGGGGCTGCTGGTCGTTCGTGGCCGGTCGCGCAGTTCCCCGCGCCCCTGACGGGCGCACCCCCAAGCCGAAGGCCGGGGGTGCGCCCGGGCGCCAGACGCCGGCCGGCGTCAGTAGCGCCGCGTGATCAGCGCTCGCTTCACTTCCTGGATCGCCTTCGTGACCTCGATACCGCGCGGGCAGGCGTCCGTGCAGTTGAACGTCGTGCGGCAACGCCACACGCCGTCCTTGTCGTTGAGGATCTCCAGCCGCTGCTCACCGGCCTCGTCGCGCGAGTCGAAGATGAAGCGGTGGGCGTTCACGATGGCGGCCGGGCCGAAGTACTGGCCGTCGTTCCAGAACACCGGGCACGAGGACGTGCAGGCGGCACAGAGGATGCACTTCGTCGTGTCGTCGAAGCGCTCGCGGTCCTCGGCCGTCTGGCGACGCTCGCGCGTCGGCTCGTTGGTGTCCTTCGTGATCAGGAAGGGCATCACGTCGCGGTACGCCTGGAAGAACGGCTCCATGTCCACGACCAGGTCCTTCAGGACCGTGAGGCCCTTTATGGCCTCGACCGTGATGGGCTTCTCAGGGTTGATGTCCTTGATCAGCGTCTTGCAGGCGAGGCGGTTCTTGCCGTTGATCCGCATGGCGTCCGAGCCGCAGATCCCGTGCGCGCAGGAGCGGCGGAACGTCAGGGTCCCGTCGAGGTCCCACTTGATCTTGTGCAGAGCGTCGAGGACACGCTCCTTCGGGTCGATCTCGACCTGGAAGTCTTCCCAGGTCGCCTCCGCCGAGACCTCCGAGTTGAAGCGGCGGATGCGGAAGGTGACCGTGATGTACGGCGAGTCGGTGAAGCCGGGCTCGGGCTTGTCGGCCTCGGCCGGCTTGTCCAGGGTCGGGGTAGCCATCAGTACTTACGCTCCATCGGCTGGTAGCGGGTCTGGACGACCGGCTTGTAGTCGAGACGGATGGACTCGGTGCCGTCGTCGCCCACCTCGCGGTACGCCATGGTGTGGCGCATGAAGTTGACGTCGTCGCGGTTCGGGTAGTCCTCGCGGTAGTGACCGCCGCGCGACTCCTTGCGGGCCAGTGCGGAGACGGCCATGACCTCGGCGAGGTCGAGCAGGTTGCCCAGCTCGACGGCCTCCAGCAGGTCGGTGTTGAACCGCTTGCCCTTGTCCTGGACCGAGACGTTCTTGTAGCGCTCGCGCAGCTCGGCGATCTTCTCGACTGCCGTCTTGATCGTCTGCTCCGTACGGAACACCATCACGTTCGCGTCCATGGTCTCCTGGAGCTCCCGGCGCAGCTCGGCCACCCGCTCCGTGCCCGTCGAGTCGCGCAGCCGCTCGATCTGCTCGACGACCAGCGAGGCCGGGTCCTCGGGCAGCTCGACGTGCGAGGCGGTCTTCGCGGAGTACTCCGCAGCCGCGATACCCGCGCGACGACCGAAGACGTTGATGTCGAGCAGCGAGTTGGTGCCCAGCCGGTTCGCGCCGTGCACCGACACGCACGCGACCTCGCCGGCCGCGTACAGGCCCGGAACGACCGTCGTGTTGTCCAGCAGCACCTCACCCTCGACGTTCGTCGGGATGCCGCCCATCGCGTAGTGCGCGGTGGGCTGGATCGGGATCGGGTCCGTGTACGGCTCGATACCGAGGTACGTACGGGCGAACTCGGTGATGTCCGGCAGCTTGGCGTCCAGCTGCTCCGGCGGGAGGTGCGTGAGGTCCAGGTAGACGTGGTCGCCCTCGGGGCCGCAGCCACGGCCCTCACGGATCTCCGTGTAGATGGACCGGGACACGACGTCTCGGGACGCGAGGTCCTTCATCACAGGCGCGTACTTCTCCATGAAGCGCTCGCCGTCCTTGTTGCGGAGGATGCCGCCCTCACCGCGGGCGCCCTCCGTCAGCAGGATGCCCATGCGCCAGATGCCGGTCGGGTGGAACTGGAAGAACTCCATGTCCTCCAGCGGCAGCCCGCGGCGGTAGACAGCCGCCTGGCCGTCGCCCGTCAGCGTGTGCGCGTTCGACGTCACCTTGAAGAACTTGCCGGTGCCGCCGGACGCGTAGATCACGGCCTTCGCCTGGAAGACATGGATCTCGCCGGTCGCCAGCTCGTACGCGACCACGCCGGCCGAGCGCTTGACGCCGTCGACCTCGGTGATCAGCTGGTCGAGGACGTAGAACTCGTTGAAGAACTCCACGCCCTCCTTGACGCAGTTCTGGTACAGCGTCTGGAGGATCATGTGACCGGTGCGGTCGGCCGCGTAGCAGGACCGGCGGACCGGGGCCTCGCCGTGGTTGCGGGAGTGACCGCCGAAACGGCGCTGGTCGATCGTCCCGTTCGGCGTCCGGTTGAACGGCAGGCCCATCTTCTCCAGGTCGAGGACCGAGTCGATGGCCTCCTTCGCCAGGATCTCGGCGGCGTCCTGGTCGACCAGGTAGTCACCGCCCTTGACCGTGTCGAAGGTGTGCCACTCCCAGTTGTCCTCCTCCACGTTGGCCAGCGCCGCGGCCATGCCGCCCTGCGCAGCGCCCGTGTGGGAGCGGGTCGGATAGAGCTTGGTCAGTACGGCGGTCCGGCTGCGCTTCGTGGCCTCGATGGCGGCGCGCATGCCGGCGCCACCCGCACCGACGATGACTGTGTCGTACTTGTGGATCTTCATGATTCTCGTGGCCCCGGATCTAGCGGATGTTCGGGTCGAAGGTGAAGATCACCAGCGTGCCCAGCAGGATGGTGAACACCGTGGCGGTGTAGAGCAGGCCCTTGAGCCACAGCCGGGTGTTCGGCCGCTCCGCATAGTCGTTGATGACCGTGCGCAGGCCGTTGGCGCCGTGCAGCATCGCGAGCCACAGCATCAGCAGGTCCCAGGTCTGCCAGAACGGGGACGCCCAGCGGCCCGCCACGAAGGCAAAGCCGATCTTGGAGACGCCGCCGTCGAGCACGAGCTGGATCAGCAGGTGGCCGATGACCAGGACGACCAGGAGGATGCCGGACAGGCGCATGAAGAGCCACGCGGCCATCTCGAAGTTGCCGCGGGTCGACTTCGGCGTCTTCTTGGTGCGCTTGCGCGGCGGCTCGATGACGGGCGCCGGGTTGTCGACGCTGTACGACAGCGCGCCCGCGCCCTCGACGGGGCCGATGCCGGAGGCGGCGGTCTTCTCAGTGGTGGACATCCGCCTCAGCTCCCGAAGACTTCTTGAGCGGCGTGGCCGAGGACCGGGTACAGCGCCCCGGCCATCAGCACGACCCAGATGCCGGCGACCGTCCAGAGCATCTGCTTCTGGTAGCGCGGGCCCTTCGACCAGAAGTCGACGGCGATCACACGCAGGCCGTTGAGCGCGTGGAAGAGGATGGCGGCGACGAGGCCGTACTCCAGCAGCGCGACGATCGGCGTCTTGTAGGTGGCCACGACCCTGTCGTAGTCCTCGGGTGAGACACGGACGAGAGCGGTGTCCAGCACGTGGACGAACAGGAAGAAGAAGATGAGGACGCCGGTGACTCGGTGAGCCACCCAGGACCACATACCTTCCCGGCCGCGGTACAGCGTTCCAGCCGGCACGGAAGAACCCTCCGAAAGCGGGGATTGGGGCCGCGCCGGCTTGTCGTGTCGGTCGGGCCCGGCCGGGTACGGTCCACCGGCCCTGGCCATCGTAGCGACGACTTGTCGGAACGCTTACAGCGGCCCCTTGGGTGTGATCAAACAGGCAATCAAACCGACGCGTACGGACTATCAGGACGGTCGGAATCCGAAATCTTCAACGATGTCGGACATTCGCCGCTCGCTTCGACATCCGCGTACCTCTGCGCAAGGCGGGAGATCCGGACACGGGTGAGGCGCCTGAGCTCCTCGGCGGAGAGGAGACGTTCCTCCTCGCGGTCGTTGGCCAGCCGTGAGCGGATGCCGACGAGGACCTGGTCGAGGGCCTCCTCTGGCGCGAGGCCGTCGACGCAGATCACGAAGACATGTCCGAAGCGGCTCTCGTACGCGGCGTGCGCGGCACTCAGCGCGGTGTGTGCCGCGGAGTACCCGCCCTCGGGGAGGAGGGCGAGCGACTCGCCGGCCAGCGCCTCGGCGATGTCGCCGGGCGTCAGGTCGTACGCCGCCTCGTCGGCCGCGGCGAGCAGCGCGTCCAGGTCCGGGTAGGGGCGGTGGCCGGCGACACGGCGCGCCCAGCGGTAGCTGCCGCAGCAGGCGAAAAGGGCTCGCTCGGCCTCGTCGGCCGGCACGGCGTTGAACCGCTCCAGGCCTGTGGGAGACGTGGGCGACGGTGTCGAGCGGGTCTGGCCCGGTAGGGCGACGACCGGGCCGACGACCGGGCTGACGACCGGGCCGGAGATGCGGGAAGGGCGGTGCGCAGGCAGCGTGGGTTCCTAGACGGTTCGGTGCCGCCCCTCGTGGGGGCAACGCTGATTCGGCAGGTGAGAGAAGATGAGACAAGTGCGGGATGTGACGTTCACGCTATCGAGGCTTGACGAAACCTGTCTGACCAATGCCCGAATGTCACCCACGCGGGAGAGTTTCGGCAACGAGTGGTGGACGGCGGCGGGCGTGGCGGGGCTTGGGTTCACCGGAAAAGGTTTCACTGGATCGAGTGCAGTGAGTGCAATGAGTGCAGTGAGTTGGATGGGTGATCAGTGGTGAACGGGCGTAGGCGCCGGGCTGTGACGGGCCGGAGGCCTCTGCTGATCGGGGCGGCGGCGGTGACCGCGGCGGGTGCCGCCGCCTTGACGGTGTCCCTCTGGCCGAGCGGCGGGGGCCCGGGCGTGCCGGCGGCCCGGCAGGCCACGGTCGGCATGTCCGAACTGACCTCGCCCGCGCTCGTACCCACTCGTACGTATCCGCTGTCGCACACCCCGCGCACGATCCCGGCCGTGCGCGAGCACACCGCTGCCCGCGGGCCAGGCTGGCGTCCGACGGACGGCGGCCGGGTGGTCGTGAACGACGGGGACCTCGCGGACGAGGGGCGGCTGCTCGCCGGGGAGTTGGGGCTGACGTACGCGGGGTCGGCCGGCGCGCGCCCCGGGGACGTCCAGCTGGCCCTCACCGGCGGGGGCTTTGGCGCCGAGTCGTACACGATGACGGTGAAGGACGGGCGGGTGCGGATCAGCGGCCCGGCCGAGGCGGGTGTCTTCTACGGTACGCGCACCCTGAAGCAGACGGTGCGCGCGGACGGTACGGCGCCCGAGGGCGTCGTACGCGACCGGCCCGCGAAGCCGCAGCGCGGGTTCATGCTGGACATCGCCCGCAAGTACTTCACCGCCGGGTGGATCGAGGACCGGATCCGTGAGCTGGGGGACCTCAAGTACAACCAGCTCGGACTGCACTTCTCCGACGACCAGGGTTTCCGGATCGAGTCGGACAAGCACCCCGAGGTCGTGTCGCGGGAGCACCTGACGAAGGCGGAGGTGCGCCGGATCCTCGACCTCGCCGCGAGCCGGCACATCACCGTCGTCCCCGAGATCGACTCACCCGGCCACCTGGGCGCGGTGCTCGCCGCGCACCCGGACCTCCAGCTGCGAAACGCGAGCGGTGTTCCCGCGCAGGGCGCGGTCGACATCTCCAAGCCGGCGGCAGCGAACATCGTGGACGACCTGCTGAACGAGTACGCGGACCTGTTCCCCGGGCGGTACTGGCACCTCGGCGCCGACGAGTACCGGGCGCTGATGGCGCGGAACCCAGAGGCTTCCTATCCGCAGTTGGCCGCCGCCGCGAAGGACAGGTACGGGCCGGGCGCCACGGTCGCGGACCTGGCGACGGGCTGGCTCAACGACCGCGCCGAGGTGATGCGCGGACACGACCGGACTATGAGGGCCTGGAACGACGGCTTCTTCCGTGAGGGTGCCGTCCAGGCCGCCGGCGATCTGCAGGTCGCGTACTGGACGGGCAAGGAGATCGGGGCCCGGGACCCGGTGGCGTACCTGGAGTCGGGGCGCAGGCTGGTCAACTACAACGACGAGTACCTCTACTACGTCCTCGGCGAGCCCAACGAGTTCGTCTACCCGACCGGGCAGCGCATCTACGAGCAGTGGACACCCCTCGTCCTCCGCGGCACCACACCGGTCCCCGCGAGGTACGAGGACCAGATCCTCGGCGGCTCCTTCGCCGTGTGGTGCGACCTCGCGGGCGCCCAGACCCAGGAACAGGTGGCGTCGGGCATCGGCATGCCGCTACGGGCACTGGCCCAGAAGCTCTGGGATCCGCGGGAACCGGCACTGTCATGGGAGGAGTTCAAGGGGCTGGCGGGCAAGCTGGGTTGTCCGTGCGCGGCGGTGCGGGTCCCTGCGGGGTGGTCGGACCGGCCGGGGTCCGGCCCGGTCGGCGTATCCATGTGAAATCGAGCCATTTCGTACTGTGACATTCCAGCCACTGTGCACGCAGTAAGGGGAAGTGCGGGCTCCGTAACCAGAGGCGCCCCGCCCCGTAGGGAGGCGTGATGAGCCTGGTGGAACTGATCGCTCAAGCCGACGAACGTGGTCTGGCGGCCAGCGGTCTGGCGTGTCTGGATCGCTGTGTGCCCTTGTTGGGCGGTGACGACGACGAGGTGCTGCGGCCGTTGTGGGCGAGCCTCGCGGAGGGCGCGCATCCCTCGGACTGGGGGGCGTATGTGGAGCAGGCGCGGGTCAAGCTCGGTGCTCCGGAGCCTCCAAAGGCTCCGCGCGGTGAGGCGTCCGCCGAGGACGAGGCCGCCGTGCTCGCCCACCGCATGCTGGGCGCCGCGCCCGTGGAGCGCTCCCCCACGAACCTGCGTGAGTGGGCCGACGCGTGCTCGGTCGCCGCGCTGCAGGTGCACCGGCTGCTCGACGCCGCGGACGACGGCGTGTCCACGGTCAAGGCCCGCCGCGAGGGCCGTACGCAGGGAATGTCGCCCCTGGTCGCCGCCGAACTGCGCCGCCAGGTCGCGATATTGGAGGTACTTTCGGGCCGTGGGGCGGGCAGCGTGAGGCGGGCTCTGGAGCTGTCGTCGCAGGGGCGGCGGGTGTTGCGCGCGGTGGTGTCGCGACGGGCCCGGGGGCGGAGCTGAGCGCCTGCCCGCGCTGGTGACCGTCCTGCGTCCGTACTGCACCGGCCCTGCGCACCTCCTGATCCCGCGTGACGACGCGTGCGAAGGATGCTCTTGGCGAATGTGACGGCACAACAGGCGACCAGGCCCCATGCTGCGGCGAAGCGGGCCGTCCCTGACTGATCGCCCGTCCCTGGCTGATCGCGCTCACGTGACGGAGCCGCATGCTCTCACAGCCCCGCGCTCCTGACAGGGCTCGGACAGCCGAGGCCCTGTGCAGTGGGCAGGGCCTCGGCCGTCGGGCGTTCCCCGAGCGCCGGTCAGGGGGGAGTAGGCCGGCGCGGTGGGGCCACGGGGTGAGCATATCCGGCCATGGCCGAAACAGGCCCAAACACACCGTGCGCGCGGCGGGGCGCCCGGGTGTCACACCTGGAATCCGCTCGGGAAGGTCGTGAAGCGGTTCGAGGTGGGGGAGCAGGAGTCCCTGCCCACGCTCTGTCTGCAACTGCACAGGCGGGCGCGGCCGCGGATGGCCTTCACGGCACGGTCGGCGGTGCGGCTGACCGGGTGTGACATTGTGGGCAAGGTCGGCGCTGATCGCCTTGGGGCGCGCGGCCACAGTGATCTGTGGCGGGTGGCGCGGAATCATATGAACTCGGTGTGAACAAGGACAGTATTGGGCCAGGCAGGACAAACCCGCCTCGGACAGGCGGCCGAAGGGCAACTGGGCGGGGCCGTCGCCCGAGCCCAGGAGGGGGACGAGGCCGCCTTCGCGGTCGCGTACCGCCTCGTGCAGCCCCGACTGCTCGGCTACCTGCGCGGGCTGGTCGGGGACGAGGCGGAAGACGTGGCGTCGGACGCGTGGCTGGAGATCGCCCGGGACCTGGGGCGGTTCCGCGGGGACGGAGCGGGGTTTCGCGGCAGGACCGCGACCATCGCCCGGCACCGGGCGCTCGACCATCTGCGGCGGCAGAAGGTCCGGCCGCGGGCGTCGGTGCTGGAGCAGGACGTCCTGGAGCTCCCGGGCGGGCACAGCACGCATGACCAGGCCCTGGAGTCCATCTCCACGGAACACGCCCTCGGCCTGCTCGCCGGGCTGCCGCGCGACCAGGCCGAGGCGGTGCTGCTGCGCGTGGTGGTCGGGCTGGACGGTCCGGCGGCGGCACGCGTTCTGGGTAAACGCCCCGGCGCGGTACGCACCGCCGCTCACCGGGGTCTGAAGCGCCTCGCCCGAGATCTCGGCGCCGAAGGTGTGACGGATGACGGACCCAGGACGCTGGGGGAGTCGAGATGAACGGCAGACTAGGTTTGGGCAAGGACGGACTGGGACATGGGTGAACGGCACGGCGACGGCGGCTGCCCCGACCGCCGGGTCGCGCGCCCCGGGAACGGCTGGGCGAAGTCCGACGGCAGCACCGCGGCCGGTCCGCGGAACGCCCCCACCCTCGAATCCCTCCTCGCTGCCGCCCTGCGCGCGGACACCCTCGACCCCGACGCGGAGAACCGCGCCCTCGCCGCCTTCCGTGCGGCGCGGGACGCGGGAACCCACGAGGCGCGCACCCGGCGGCGGGACGACTGGCGGCCAGGTGCCGAGCGGTGGGGCGGGCGTTCGCTGTGGGCGACGCTGGCCGGGCTGCTGGCGAGTGTGACCCTCGGCGGGGTCGCCATCGCGGCGATCGGGTCGGGGGCCACCTCGGGCGGCGGCGATGACGGGGGGAGCGGTCCGCAGCCGTCGAGCAGCGCTCCGGACCGGTCCCCGAGCGACACCGCTTCCACTGCCGCACCCGGCTCCTCCGTACCCGGCCGTGGTGGCGGCCGCCCCGGCCGCCGCTCGTCCGTCCAGGACGCCGAGGTCCACTGCCGCGCGTACGCATCGGTCGAGAAGCGCGGCAAGGCCCTCGAATCGGCCGCCCGGCGGCGGTTGGTGGATGCCGCGGGCGGCGAGGGGAACGTCGAGGAGTACTGCGCCGGGCACACCGGGCCGCCGACCGGGAACGCAGGCGGCGCCGACCGTGCGGGCGATGTCCCGACCACCACGGACAGTCGTAAGGGCGGCGTCCCGGCCGTCACGGACAACGGCGGCGAAGCGGTCAAACCCTCGACGGCTCCCGGCGGCGGCTCCAAGAAGGACGCGGCTCCCTGACCCAGGACGAGCGACGTTCGCCAACTCAGGCGTAGCCGGCGGCGTTCGGGCCGGGACACGAGTGCGGTGGTGTTGAAGCCGGGCCGGAGGGCGATCGAAGCGGGAGTTTTTGCCTCTCCTTGCCGGGTGGCCGGCACCGTTCGCATCCCCGTCCCGACGGGACGACGGCCGGGGCCGCCACCCCCCACAGGAGAGGCCCCGGCCGTCGCGCGGCACGGGCCGCGCGGCGGCCCGTACTCTCTACAGCGCCGAGGGTGCGTTTTTTGTCACGCGCCACCCGGGGGAGTTAGTTGCGTGTTGTACGGACATGGACGGCACCAGCTTTCAAGCCGTAACGTGCAATTCGCGCCGGATACGGGGCAGGTCCGCAGCCATCGATTGAGCGAGCACGATGGTGAGCAACCACGTCCGCGAGAGCGGCGCCGGTTCAGGCGCAAAGGGAGTGCGGTGCTGGGGGACGACGCGGAGCTGACCGCCGTGGTGCTTGCGGCACAGGACGGAGACGAGACCGCGTTCCGGACTGTGTACCGAGCCGTGCATCCACGGCTCCTTGGGTATGTACGCACGCTGGTCGGCGACCCGGACGCCGAGGACGTCACGTCCGAGGCCTGGTTGCAGATCGCCCGTGATCTCGAACGGTTCAGCGGGGACGCCGACCGCTTCCGCGGCTGGGCGGCCCGCATCGCCCGCAACCGAGCTCTGGATCACATACGGATGCGGGGCCGTCGTCCCGCGATCGGTGGCGACGAGACGGAGCTCACCGGCAGGCCCGCCGAGTGCGACACCGCCGGTCAGGCCATCGAGGCCCTCGCCACCGGCAACACGCTCTCCCTCATCGCCCAGCTCCCGCAGGACCAGGCGGAGGCCGTCGTGCTGCGCGTCGTCGTCGGTCTCGACGCGAAGACCGCCGCCGAGACGCTGGGCAAGCGCCCTGGAGCCGTCCGCACGGCGGCGCACCGCGGTCTGAAGCGGCTCGCGGAGCTGCTCGACGCGAATTCGGAATCCGCGGGAAGCCTGAGTGCCGTGCCCCCACCAAGAGAACCGCGCACCCGTGCGGTGTCGTCTGCGGGTGTGACGCATATGCGTTCGCGGACGCAGAAGGATGTGTGATGGCCGACGAGCAG
>CAMLJW010000064.1 GCA_946480485.1 uncultured Streptomyces sp.
CGCGTCCTGGTCATCAAGCTCGCCGACCGCCTGCACAACATGCGCACCATGCGTTACCTCAAGCGCGAGAAGCAGGAGAAGAAGGCGCGCGAGACCCTGGAGATCTACGCGCCGCTCGCCCACCGCCTGGGCATGAACACCATCAAGTGGGAGCTGGAGGACCTCGCCTTCGCGATCCTCTACCCCAAGATGTACGACGAGATCGTCCGCCTCGTCGCCGAGCGCGCCCCCAAGCGCGACGAGTACCTCGCCATAGTCACCGACGAGGTCCAGGCCGATCTGCGCGCCGCCCGTATCAAGGCGACCGTCACGGGCCGCCCGAAGCACTACTACAGCGTCTACCAGAAGATGATCGTCCGCGGCCGTGACTTCGCGGAGATCTACGACCTGGTGGGCATTCGTGTCCTCGTCGACACGGTCAGGGACTGTTACGCCGCCCTCGGCACCGTGCACGCGCGATGGAACCCGGTCCCCGGCCGGTTCAAGGACTACATCGCGATGCCCAAGTTCAACATGTACCAGTCGCTGCACACGACGGTGATCGGGCCGAACGGCAAGCCCGTCGAACTTCAGATCCGCACGTTCGACATGCACCGCCGCGCCGAGTACGGCATCGCCGCGCACTGGAAGTACAAGCAGGAGGCCGTGGCCGGCGCCTCCAAGGTCCGCACGGACGTACCGAAGAAGTCCGGCAAGGACGACCACATCAACGACATGGCGTGGCTGCGCCAGCTGCTCGACTGGCAGAAGGAGACCGAGGACCCCAGCGAGTTCCTGGAGTCGCTGCGCTTCGACCTGTCCCGCAACGAGGTCTTCGTCTTCACCCCCAAGGGCGATGTCATAGCGCTCCCGGCGGGCGCGACACCGGTGGACTTCGCGTACGCGGTCCACACCGAGGTCGGCCACCGCACGATCGGCGCACGGGTCAACGGACGCCTGGTCCCCCTCGAATCCACCCTCGACAACGGCGACTTGGTGGAGGTCTTCACCTCCAAGGCGGCCGGCGCGGGTCCCTCCCGGGACTGGCTGGGCTTCGTCAAGTCACCGCGGGCCCGCAACAAGATCCGCGGCTGGTTCTCCAAGGAGCGCCGCGACGAGGCGATCGAGCACGGCAAGGACGCCATCGCGCGCGCCATGCGCAAGCAGAACCTGCCGATCCAGCGCATCCTCACCGGTGACTCGCTCGTCACGCTCGCGCACGAGATGCGCTATCCCGACATCTCGTCCCTGTACGCGGCGATCGGCGAGGGCCATGTGGCCGCGCAGAACGTCGTGCAGAAGCTCGTCCAGGCGCTCGGCGGTGAGGAGGCCGCCACCGAGGAGATCGACGAGAGCGTTCCGCCCGCGCGCGGACGTGGCCGCAAACGCCGCTCCAACGCCGACCCGGGCGTCGTGGTCAAGGGCGTCGAGGACGTCTGGGTCAAGCTGGCCCGCTGCTGTACGCCCGTTCCCGGCGACCCCGTCATCGGCTTCGTCACACGCGGCAGTGGCGTATCGGTGCACCGCAGCGACTGCGTCAACGTCGATTCCCTGTCCCGCGAGCCCGAGCGCATCCTCGACGTCGAGTGGGCCCCCACCCAGTCCTCGGTTTTCCTGGTCGCCATCCAGGTGGAGGCCCTGGACCGCTCGCGCCTTTTGTCGGACGTCACACGGGTCCTCTCGGACCAGCACGTCAACATTCTCTCCGCGGCCGTCCAGACTTCCCGCGACCGCGTCGCCATCTCCCGATTCACCTTCGAAATGGGTGACCCCAAGCATCTCGGTCACGTCCTGAAGGCGGTCAGGGGAGTGGAAGGCGTGTACGACGTGTATCGGGTGACGTCGGCGCGCAGGCCCTGAAGCCGCCGCCCGCGATCGGCCGCTACGTGGAAGGGGCTTGCGTACTGTGCGTACGGAAGCCCCTTCCACGTAGACGGGGGAAACTCAGCCGCCGAACTCGTGCAGACCCTTCAGCGCCTGGTCCAGCAGCGCCTGACGGCCATCGAGCTCCTTCTGGAGCTTGTCCGCCCTGGCGGTGTTGCCCGCGGCGCGCGCGGCCTGGATCTGGCCCTGGAGCTTGTCCACGGCGGCCTGCAGCTGACCGGTCAGACCCTCGGCACGCGCGCGTGCCTCCGGATTCGTCCGGCGCCACTCGGCTTCCTCGGACTCCTGGATGGCCCGCTCGACCGTGTGCATCCGGCCCTCAACCTTAGGGCGGGCGTCGCGCGGCACATGCCCGATGGCCTCCCAGCGCTCGTTGACGGAGCGGAAGGCAGCGCGCGCCGCCTTCAGATCCGTCACCGGAAGGAGCTTCTCGGCCTCCTGGGCCAGCTCCTCCTTGAGCTTGAGGTTCTCGGCCTGCTCCGCGTCCCGCTCTGCGAAGACGGAACTGCGGGCGGCGAAGAACACGTCCTGGGCGCCGCGGAAGCGGTTCCACAAATCGTCCTCGTGCTCGCGCTGGGCGCGGCCCGCGGCCTTCCACTCCGCCATCAGCTCGCGGTAGCGCGCTGCCGTCGGACCCCAGTTGGCCGAGCCGGACAGCGCCTCGGCCTCCGCGACCAGCTTCTCCTTGGTCTTGCGGGCCTCCTCGCGCTGCGCGTCCAGCGCGGCGAAGTGCCCCTTGCGGCGCTTGGAGAACGCCGAGCGGGCATGCGAGAAGCGGTGCCACAGCTCGTCGTCGGACTTGCGGTCCAGCCGGGGCAGGCCCTTCCACGTGTCCACCAGGGCACGCAGCCGGTCACCGGCCGCCCGCCACTGGTCGGACTGCGCCAGCTGCTCCGCCTCGGCGACCAGCTCCTCCTTGGCGTGCCGCGCCTGGTCCGACTGTTTCGCCCTTTGAACCCTGCGCTCTTCGCGGCGTGCCTCGACGGTCTTTACCAGCTTGTCCAGCCGGGTCCGCAGAGCGTCGAGGTCGCCGACCACGTGGTGCGCGTCGACCTGCTCCCGGATGTGGTCGATGGCTGCCTGGGCATCCTTCGCCGACAGGTCGGTCGTCTTCACTCGTCGCTCGAGGAGGCCGATCTCCACGACCAGGCCCTCGTACTTGCGCTCGAAGTAGGCCAGTGCCTCGTCGGGAGAGCCGGCCTGCCAGGAACCGACGACCTCCTCGCCGTCGACCGTACGCACGTACACGGTCCCCGTCTCATCGACGCGGCCCCACGGGTCGCTGCTCACAGCGCCTCCTCCACATGATGCCTGCGTAGGGGTGCTGTACCCCCGGGCATCGTCCACAGTTTCGTCACGGCCAACATAGGCGACCGGCGTCGCGGCTGTCCGCATACCGCGCGACCGAAATTTCCCACTCGACGATCAGGATTTCGCCACCGTCGCCTTGTTGATCACGACCGTCGCATTCGGCGCGGTGTTGCTGGTCGCCGGGTCGGCGGGCTGGGCGCCGGCGGCTGAGATCTTCTTCAGGACCTTCATGCCCGCTTTGGAGAGCGTTCCGAACGGTGTGTAGTCGGGCGGCAGCTGACTGTCCTGGTACACGAGGAAGAACTGGCTGCCACCGGTGTTGCGGCCCTCCTTCGCCTGCCCGTTGTACTGGTTGGCCATGGCCACCGTGCCCGCCGGATACACGTTCCGCTTCAGACGCGTGTCCTTCAGGTTCTCGTCCGGAATGGTGTAGCCCGGCCCGCCCGTGCCGTCGCCCTTCGGATCGCCGCACTGGAGGACGTAGATGCCTCCGGTGGTGAGCCGGTGGCACTTGGTGTGGTCCAGGTAGCCCTTGTTCACCAGGAAGTTGAACGAGTTCACCGTGTGCGGTGCCTTCGAGGCCGGCATCTCGATGTCCATGGTGCCGCAGGTCGTCTGCAGTTTCATCGTGTACTCCGCCGACCTGTCAATGGTGATCGGCGGCTCCTTCTTGTAGCTGAGCGGCTTCACCCTGCCCTCGGCGGGCTTGTCGCAGGGATCCTGCGCCTTGCTGGTCGGGTCGGCGCTCGCAGTCGCCTCCGCGCCCGCGTTGGTCTGGTCGTCGTCGTTCTTGAAGACCCCGGCCGTGTACGACACCAGGCTGCCGGCGAGGATCACGCCGAGGACCGACGCGATCACGGCATTGCGCATACGTGTCTTGCGCCGCGCGGCCGTACGCCGCTGCTGCTGCCGCAAGAACTTCTCCCGGGCGAGCTGACGCCGCCTCTGTTCCTGGCTGACCACCGGGTTCTCTCCTCATGCGTCTCGTACGTCAGGTGGGACGCGTGCGTCTTGTGAGCCGACCGCCTGCGTGTGCCCAGTACCGTATATGGGTTCGCTGTGGTTCCGGCAGCGCCGGTAGGCTCTCATCCACAGTCACTCACCCTCGTACGACATACCGAAGGACGATCGTGCTCATTGCCGGGTTCCCCGCCGGGGCCTGGGGCACCAACTGTTACCTGGTCGCCCCCGCCGCAGGCGAGGAGTGCGTGATCATCGACCCGGGCCATCAGGCCGCCCAGGGAGTCGAGGACGCGCTTCGGAAGCATCGGCTCAAACCCGTCGCGGTCATCCTCACCCACGGCCACATCGACCATGTGGCCTCGGTCGTCCCGGTGTGCGGCGCGCACGACGTGCCGGCCTGGATCCACCCCGCGGACCGGTACATGATGAGCGACCCGGAGAAGGCGCTCGGCCGCTCCATCGGGATGCCGCTGATGGGCGAGCTGACCGTCGGGGAACCGGACGATGTCAACGAGCTGACCGACGGCGCGAAGCTGGAGCTGGCCGGTCTGGAGCTTTCCGTCGCGCACGCGCCCGGCCATACCAAGGGGTCGGTGACCTTCCGGATGCCCGAGAGCGCGGACATTCCGTCCGTGTTCTTCTCCGGGGACCTGCTCTTCGCCGGCTCCGTCGGACGCACCGATCTGCCCGGCGGTGACACGGCCGAGATGCTCGACTCGCTGGCCCGGGTGTGCCTGCCGCTCGACGACTCGACCGTGGTGCTGTCCGGCCACGGCAACCAGACGACCATCGGCCGGGAGCGCGCCACCAACCCGTATCTGCGGAAGGTGGCGGCCGTCCGTCAAGGACACAGCGCCAACGAGAGCTCCGCCCCGCGACGAGGAATGTGACGAGACTTTTGTGAGCACCTTCAAGGCCCCCAAGGGCACGTACGACCTGATCCCGCCGGACAGCGCGAAGTACCTCGCCGTGCGCGAGGCGATCGCCGTGCCGCTGCGGAACTCCGGCTACGGCTACATCGAGACGCCCGGGTTCGAGAGCGTCGAGCTCTTCGCGCGCGGGGTCGGTGAGTCCACGGACATCGTGACCAAAGAGATGTACGCCTTCGAGACCAAGGGCGGCGACCGGCTGGCACTGCGCCCCGAAGGTACCGCCTCCGTGCTGCGTGCCGCGCTGGAGGCCAACCTCCACAAGACGGGCAACCTCCCCGTCAAGCTGTGGTATTCGGGCTCGTACTACCGCTACGAGCGCCCCCAGAAGGGCCGTTACCGCCACTTCTCCCAGGTCGGCGCGGAGGCGATCGGGGCCGAGGACCCGGCGCTGGACGCCGAGTTGATCATCCTGGCGGACCAGGCGTACCGCTCGCTGGGCCTGCGCAACTTCCGAATCCTGCTCAACTCGCTGGGCGACAAGGAGTGCCGTCCGGTGTACCGGGCAGCGCTGCGGGACTTCCTGCGCGGGCTGGACTTGGACGAGGACACACTGCGCCGCGCCGAGATCAACCCCCTTCGCGTGCTCGACGACAAGCGCGACGAGGTGCAGAAGCAGCTCGTGGGGGCGCCGCTGCTGCGCGACTATCTGTGCGACGCGTGCAAGGCGTACCACGAGGAGGTGCGTGAGCTGATCACGGCCGCGGGGGTCTCCTTCGAGGACGATCCGAAGCTGGTGCGCGGTCTGGACTACTACACGCGCACGACGTTCGAGTTCGTCCACGACGGTCTGGGCTCGCAGTCCGCGGTCGGGGGCGGCGGCCGCTACGACGGTCTGTCGGAGATGATCGGTGGCCCCGTGCTGCCGTCCGTCGGCTGGGCGCTCGGCGTCGACCGTACGGTCCTCGCCCTGGAGGCGGAGGGCGTCGAGCTCCACCTGCCCGCGTCCACCAGCGTGTTCGCGGTGCCGCTCGGTGAGGAGGCCCGGCGGGTGCTCTTCGGGGTGGTCACCGATCTGCGCAGGGTGGGGGTCGCGGCGGACTTCTCGTACGGTGGGAAGGGACTCAAGGGCGCGATGAAGAACGCCAACCGGAGCGGGGCGCGGTACGCGATCGTCGCGGGCGAGCGCGACCTCTCCGAGGGCGTCGTCCAACTCAAGGACATGGAGTCCGGGGAGCAGGCGGCCGTCGGGGTGAACGAGATCGTGGCCGAACTGGAGGCGCGGCTGGTCTGAGCCTGAGACTGAGGCCCGGCTTCTCGCGGCGGGGCGAGGGGCGATGCCCATCGAACGGTGGATAAACGCGCGCGTGCGGCACAATGGCCGTGTTCGCCCACTCGAGCTACGGAAACGGCGTGATGAGCAAGACGACAGTCAGGGAAGGCGTCTCCGTCGACCAGGCACGTGCCGCTGTGCCACGAGCGGTGGGCGGCAGTCGTGCGTTCGCCCTCCTGCTGGTGATCACGGGTGCGGCCGGGCTGCTGGCCGCCTGGGTCATCACGCTCGACAAGTTCAAGCTGCTGGAGGACCCGAACTTCACGCCGGGCTGCAGTCTGAACCCGGTGGTGTCCTGCGGCAACATCATGAAGAGCGACCAGGCCTCGGTCTTCGGGTTCCCCAACCCCATGCTGGGTCTCGTCGCCTACGGCATCGTGATCTGCGTCGGCATCAGCCTGCTCGGCCGGGCGGCCTTCCCCCGCTGGTTCTGGCTGACCTTCAACGCGGGCACGCTCTTCGGAGTCGGCTTCTGCACCTGGCTCATGTACCAGTCGCTGTACAACATCAACTCGCTCTGCCTGTGGTGCTGCCTCGCCTGGACCGTGACGATCATCATGTTCTGGTCCGTGACCTCGTTCAACGTCCGTCACGGGTTCCTGCCCGCGCCGGGCCGGCTGAAGGGTTTCCTCGACGAGTTCACCTGGGTGTTGCCCGTGCTGCACATCGGGATCATCGGCATGCTGATCCTGACCCGCTGGTGGGACTTCTGGATCAGCTGACCGCTGCGCGGAGCGTTGTCAGTGGCGTGACATAGGGTTTTGTGCGTGGAGCCCGACCTGTTCACCGCCGCAGCAGAAGAACGCCAGGAGAAGGACCCGTCCAGCAGCCCCCTGGCCGTACGGATGCGCCCGCGCACCCTGGACGAAGTCGTGGGCCAGCAGCACCTGCTGAAGCCCGGCTCGCCCCTGCGCCGGCTCGTCGGCGAAGGCGATCGAGCCGGCGGCGGGCGCAGCCCGGCCGGACCCTCCTCCGTGATCCTCTGGGGCCCGCCCGGCACCGGCAAGACGACCCTGGCGTACGTCGTCTCCAAGGCCACCGACCAACGCTTCGTGGAGCTCTCCGCGATCACCGCCGGCGTCAAGGAGGTCCGCACGGTCATCGACGGTGCCCGCCGCGCCACCGGAGGCTTCGGCAAGGAGACCGTCCTCTTCCTGGACGAGATCCACCGCTTCAGCAAGGCCCAGCAGGACTCCCTGCTGCCGGCCGTCGAGAACCGCTGGGTGACACTGATCGCCGCGACCACCGAGAACCCGTACTTCTCGGTGATCTCCCCGCTCCTCTCCCGCTCCCTGCTCCTTACCCTCGAACCCCTCACCGACGACGACCTGCGCGGCCTCGTCAAGCGGGCGCTGTCCGACGAGCGCGGCCTCAAGGGTGCCGTCGCGCTCCCCGAGGACACCGAGGAGCACCTGCTGCGGATCGCCGGCGGTGACGCCCGCCGTGCCCTGACCGCCCTGGAGGCCGCGGCCGGCTCCGCGCTCGACAAGGGAGAGACGGAAGTGACCCTCCAGACCCTGGAGGAGACCGTCGACCGCGCCGCCGTGAAGTACGACCGTGACGGCGACCAGCACTACGACGTGGCGAGCGCGCTGATCAAGTCGATCCGCGGCTCGGACGTGGACGCCGCGCTGCACTACCTGGCCCGGATGATCGAGGCCGGCGAGGACCCCCGCTTCATCGCCCGCCGCCTGATGATCTCCGCCAGCGAGGACATCGGCCTCGCCGACCCGAACGCGCTGCCCATGGCCGTCGCCGCAGCCCAGGCGGTCGCGATGATCGGCTTCCCGGAGGCCGCGCTCACCCTCAGCCACGCCACCATCGCCCTCGCCCTCGCGCCCAAGTCCAACGCCGCGACGATGGCGATCGGCGCAGCCATGGAGGACGTACGAAAAGGCCACGCGGGCCCCGTGCCGCCGCACCTGCGTGACGGGCACTACAAGGGCGCGGCCAAGCTCGGACACGCGCAGGGGTACGTGTATCCGCACGACCTGCCCGAGGGGATCGCCGCCCAGCGGTACGCCCCGGACGCGCTCGAGGACCGTGAGTACTACATGCCCACCCGGCACGGCGCCGAGGCACGCTACGCTGACGCGGTGGAGTGGACCAGGAAGCACCTCGGTCGAGGGCGCCCCTGACCACCCTGTAGGATGATTCGAAGCGCTGAGTCCCGTGCCCGGCCCCGGCCGGCACCACCAGAACGGGACATCCAGCCGGAGCCTCCGCCGAAAGGCAGGGGGAACCAGGAGCGTCGCGCACCGTCGAACGGTGTCGCGGGCAGCCCACCACCACCCGGTCCCGGAGTAGTCGGTGGGCCACTCGCGTGCTGCACGTATGTGCCCAGACCCAGGGAGCGGCTGCCCGCCCCGTCCACGCGGACTTCCGTACGGACGAGCGGGTTTCCCAGGCTGCGGATGCGACCTCCCCTAACCCTGGTGAAGCCGTATTCGCATAAGAAACACGAGGTGTTTGGTTCATGCCGAACCAGTCCCGCCCCAAGGTCAAGAAGTCGCGTGCCCTCGGCATCGCGCTGACCCCGAAGGCCGTCAAGTACTTCGAGGCCCGCCCCTACCCGCCGGGCGAGCACGGCCGCGGCCGCAAGCAGAACTCGGACTACAAGGTCCGTCTGCTCGAGAAGCAGCGCCTGCGCGCGCAGTACGACGTGTCCGAGCGCCAGCTCGTCCGCGCCTACGAGCGTGCCGCCAAGACGCAGGGCAAGACCGGTGAGGCCCTGGTCATCGAGCTCGAGCGTCGTCTCGACGCGCTGGTCCTGCGTTCGGGCATCGCCCGCACGATCTACCAGGCGCGCCAGATGGTCGTCCACGGCCACATCGAGGTCAACGGCCACAAGGTCGACAAGCCCTCCTTCCGCGTCAAGCCCGACGACGTCGTGATGGTCCGCGAGCGCAGTCGCGAGAAGTCGCTGTTCCAGGTCGCGCGTGAGGGTGGCTTCGCCCCCGACGGCGAGACCCCGCGCTACCTCCAGGTGAACCTCCGCGCCCTGGCCTTCCGCCTGGACCGCGAGCCGAACCGCAAGGAGATCCCGGTGATCTGCGACGAGCAGCTCGTCGTCGAGTACTACGCCCGCTGATTACTCACCGGCGGATGTAGCACCACAGCGCCACCACAGCGCAACAGCCCGCCGCCTCCCCGCCCTTCCCGGGCGGGTGAGGCGGCGGGCTTTCGCGTCCCGGCGTGTTCCCGGCCCGGAACCTGGCTTGGGGACCGGGCACGGAACCCGGCCGCTCGAAGCGCGGACTCGAAGCGCGGCTCGGCAGGCCGTGGGGCCGGCCGTGCGGCACTCCCCTCCGGGGAAGCCGTCATGCGGTACGGAGCGGCACCCCCGGCGCGATAGGCTCGGGGAACGACTTTTTCGATGTTGAGGCACGATCCAGGGAGCGGGTGCGCAGTGTCCGGTGGAGAGGTGGCCGGGATCCTGGTGGCCGTCTTCTGGGCGATCCTGGTTTCCTTCCTCGCGGTTGCTCTCGCGAGGCTGGCCCAGACGCTCAGGGCGACCACCAAGCTCGTCGCGGACGTGACCGACCAGGCCGTCCCGCTCCTGGCAGACGCCTCCGCGGCGGTGCGCTCCGCACAGACCCAGATCGACCGGGTCGACGCCATCGCGTCGGACGTCCAGGAGGTCACGTCGAACGCGTCGGCGCTTTCCACGACCGTCGCTTCCACCTTCGGCGGCCCGCTGGTGAAGGTCGCGGCGTTCGGCTACGGCGTGCGCCGGGCCATCGGCGGCCGCCGGGAGGACGTGCCCGCCCAGCAGGCGCGGCGTACCGTGATCGTGGGCCGCACCGTCCCGTCCGCGCGCCGCAGGAAGCGGAAGAAGGACTGACGCAGCGATGTTCCGCCGTACCTTCTGGTTCACCGCCGGCGCAGCCGCCGGAGTGTGGGCCACCACCAAGGTCAACCGCAAGCTCAAGCAGCTGACGCCCGAGAGTCTTGCCGCCCAGGCGGCCAACAAGGCGGTCGAAGCGGGCCACCGGCTCAAGGACTTCGCGCTAGACGTCCGCGACGGCCTGGCCCAGCGCGAAGCCGAACTGGGCGAGGTACTCGGGCTGGGCGACCGGCCGGGGACCGAACTCCCGGCCGCCAGGCGCGTCGCCGCCGTCGAGAACACCGACGCCCCGAAGGGCAGCAAGAACCCGACGCACGTCGAGCGGTCGACGTACTCGTACAACCGGAATGAGGACCACTGATGGAGTCGGCTGAGATTCGCCGCCGCTGGCTGAGCTTCTTCGAGGAGCGCGGGCACACCGTCGTTCCGTCGGCGTCGCTCATCGCGGACGACCCGACTCTGCTCCTGGTCAACGCGGGCATGGTCCCCTTCAAGCCGTACTTCCTCGGTGAGGTCAAGCCGCCCTTCTCGCGCGCCACCAGCGTGCAGAAGTGCGTCCGCACGCCGGACATCGAAGAGGTCGGCAAGACCACGCGCCACGGCACGTTCTTCCAGATGTGCGGCAACTTCTCCTTCGGCGACTACTTCAAGGAAGGCGCCATCACCTACGCCTGGGAGCTGCTCACCACGCCCCAGGACAAGGGTGGTTACGGGCTGGACCCGGAGCGCCTGTGGATCACGGTCTACCTTGAGGACGACGAGGCCGAAGCCATCTGGCGCGACAAGATCGGTGTCCCGGCCGAGCGCATCCAGCGCCTGGGCAAGAAGGACAACTACTGGTCCATGGGCGTCCCGGGCCCGTGCGGACCGTGCTCCGAGATCAATTACGACCGCGGTCCGGAGTTCGGCGAGGAGGGCGGCCCGGCCGTCAACGACGAGCGGTACGTGGAGATCTGGAACCTGGTCTTCATGCAGTACGAGCGCGGCGAGGGCACCTCGAAGGAGGACTTCCAGATCCTTGGCGAGCTCCCGTCGAAGAACATCGACACCGGCCTCGGTATGGAGCGCCTCGCCATGATTCTGCAGGGCGTGCAGAACATGTACGAGATCGACACCTCCATGGCCGTCATCAACAAGGCCACCGATCTCACCGGTGTCCGCTACGGCGACGCCAAGGACTCCGACGTCTCGCTCCGCGTGGTCACCGACCACATCCGCACGTCCGTGATGCTCATCGGCGACGGTGTCACGCCCGGCAACGAGGGCCGCGGGTACGTGCTGCGCCGCATCATGCGCCGCGCCATCCGCAACATGCGCCTGCTCGGCGCCACCGGTCCGGTCGTCCAGGACCTCATCGAAGTCGTGATCGGGATGATGGGCCGGCAGTACCCGGAGCTCATCACCGATCGGAAGCGCATCGAGACCGTGGCCCTCGCCGAGGAGGCAGCCTTCCTCAAGACGCTCAAGGCCGGCACGAACATCCTCGACACCGCCGTC
The DNA here is from genome assembly GCA_946480485.1 of uncultured Streptomyces sp. The sequence continues at coordinate 11,684 of CAMLJW010000064.1, forward strand.
ACCGAGACCAAGGCTGTCGGAGGCAGGGTCCTCCCCGGCGAAAAGGCCTTCCTGCTCCACGACACCTGGGGCTTCCCCATCGACCTCACCCTGGAGATGGCCGCCGAGCAGGGCCTCCTGGTGGACGAGGACGGCTTCCGGCGTCTGATGAAGGAGCAGCGGGAACGCGCCAAGGCGGACGCCAAGGCCAAGAAGACCGGCCACGCGGACATGGGCGTCTACCGCGAGATCGCCGACACCTCCGGTGAGACCGACTTCATCGGCTACACCAGCACCGAGGGCGAGTCGCGTGTCGTCGGCATCCTCGTCGAGGGCGTCTCGTCGCCCGCCGCCACCGAGGGCGACGAGGTCGAGATCGTCCTCGACCGCACGCCGTTCTACGCCGAGGGCGGCGGTCAGATCGGCGACACCGGTCGCATCCAGGTCGACTCCGGTGCCGTCATCGAGGTCCGCGACTGCCAGAAGCCGGTCCCGGGCGTGTACGTCCACAAGGGCGTCGTCCAGGTCGGGGAGGTGACCGTCGGAGCCTCGGCCCAGGCCGTCATCGACGGACGCCGCCGCAAGGCCATTGCCCGTGCCCACTCGGCCACGCACCTCACGCACCAGGCCCTGCGTGACGCCCTCGGCCCGACGGCCGCCCAGGCCGGTTCCGAGAACCAGCCCGGCCGCTTCCGCTTCGACTTCGGCTCCCCGTCCGCCGTGCCCACGGCCGTGATGACCGACGTCGAGCAGAAGATCAACGAGGTCCTCGCCCGCGACCTGGACGTCAACGCCGAGATCCTGAGCATCGACGAAGCCAAGAAGCAGGGCGCGATCGCCGAGTTCGGCGAGAAGTACGGCGAGCGCGTGCGCGTCGTCACCATCGGCGACTTCTCCAAGGAGCTGTGCGGCGGTACGCATGTGCACAACACCGCTCAGCTCGGCCTGGTGAAGCTCCTCGGCGAGTCGTCGATCGGCTCCGGCGTACGCCGCATCGAGGCATTGGTAGGCGTCGACGCCTACCACTTCCTCGCCCGCGAGCACACGGTCGTCGCCCAGCTCCAGGAGCTGGTCAAGGGCCGTTCCGAGGAGCTGCCGGAGAAGGTCTCCGCCATGCTCGGCAAGCTGAAGGACGCCGAGAAGGAGATCGAGAAGTTCCGCGCGGAGAAGGTCCTCCAGGCCGCCGCCGGTCTCGCCCAGGGCGCCAAGGACGTACGCGGTGTCGCTCTCGTCACCGGCCAGGTCCCGGACGGCACGACCGCCGACGACCTGCGCAGGCTGGTCCTCGATGTGCGCGGCCGCATCCCGGGTGACCGGGCCGCCGTGGTCGCCCTGTTCACGACGGTGGGCGGCAAGCCGCTGACGGTCATCGCCACCAACGAGGCCGCCCGCGAGCGCGGCCTCAAGGCTGGCGACCTGGTCCGTACGGCCGCCAAGACCCTCGGCGGCGGCGGTGGCGGCAAGCCGGACGTCGCCCAGGGCGGCGGCCAGAACCAGGGCGCCATCGGCGAGGCCGCCGACGCCGTCGAGCGCCTTGTTGCCGAGACGGCCAAGTGAGCCGAGACGGCCAAGTGAGCGGAGACGGACGCGTCATGCGCCGTGGCCGCAGGCTCGCCATCGACGTCGGGGACGCCCGCATCGGGGTTGCCTCGTGCGACCCCGACGGGATCCTCGCCACTCCGGTGGAGACCGTGCCGGGCCGCGATGTCCCGGCCGCACATCGGCGGTTGAAGCAGCTGGTCGACGAGTACGAGCCGATCGAGGTCGTCGTCGGGCTCCCTCGCTCCCTCAAGGGGGGCGAGGGCCCGGCCGCGGTCAAGGTCCGCGCCTTCACCCAAAAGCTCGCCGGGGAGATAGCCCCCGTTCCGGTGCGGCTCGTGGACGAGAGAATGACCACGGTGACGGCCAGTCAGGGCCTGCGTGCCTCGGGAGTGAGGTCCAAAAAGGGCCGCTCTGTTATCGATCAAGCAGCCGCCGTGATCATCCTCCAGCAGGCACTCGAATCCGAACGGGTGTCAGGTAAAGCTCCCGGTGAGACCGTCGAAGTGGTCATCTGATCGCGATACGGTAACGTTCCGCGGATGCGGAGGCGTTCGAACAGCTGACGCACACCAGAGAGGCGGACGGAAGCCGAGCCACAAGAGCCGCGCGACCGCCGCCTCGCGGCTCTAGGGGATCGATGACTGAGTATGGCCGGGGCCAAGGCTCCGAACCATGGCATCCGGAGGACCCGTTGTACGGGGACGGCGGATGGACAGGACAGGAGGCCGACGCTGCCCAGTCCCCCTACGGCGGCCAGCCGCAGCACTACCCGCAGGAGCCGCAGCAGTCGCAGTACGGCAACTGGGGCACCGGTCAGCAGTCCCCCTATGACCAGGGGCAGCAGCACTATCCCCAGGGGCAGCAGCAGTACGGCAGCCAGAATGCGCAGTTCCACGGCAACCAGGGCAGCCAGAATGCGCAGTTTCACGGCAACCAGGGCAGCCAGAATGCGCAGTTTCACGGCAACCGGGGCAACCAGGACCCGCAGTTTCACGGCAACCGGGGCAACCAGGACCCGCAGTTTCACGGCAACCGGGGCGTCCAGGACCCGCAGTTCCACGGCAACCAGGGCGGCCGGCAGTACAACGGCGGTTGGGACACCGGGCAGCACACCCACGCCCCGTACGCCGCAGGCCCCGACGCCCCGTACGGAGTCCGGCAAGGCGAGTACGGCGGTCAGCAGCCCGACTACTACGGCTCTCCCGACGCGTACCCGCCGCCGGAGCCGCCGAGCCGACGCCATGTCGAACCGGAGCCGCAGACCGACTGGGACCCGGGCCCAGACCAGGGCGAGCACGCCTTCTTCGCGGGCGGTGACGACGATGACGACGACTTCGACGACGACTCGTCGGACCGCGGGCGCCGCAGAGGCAAGGGTGGCAAGGGAAAAAAAGGCGGCAAGAAGCGCCGCAGTGGCTGCACCTGCCTGGTCATGACGCTCGTCCTGGCCGGTGGGCTCGGCGGCATCGGTTATTACGGCTATCAGTTCTACCAGGATCGTTTCGGCAAGGCGCCGGACTACTCGGGGGACGGCACGAGCGAGACGGTGACCGTCACCGTCCCCCAGGGAGCGGTCGGCTCTGCCATCGGCCAGGCTCTGAAGGGCAAGGGTGTCGTCAAGAGTGTCGACGCCTTCGTGGCCGCGCAGGCACAGAATCCGAAGGGTGAAAGGATCCAGGCGGGCGTTTACACGCTCAACAAGGAAATGTCCGCCGCGAGTGCTGTCGAGCTGATGCTCAGCCCCGAGAGCCGTAACAACCTGGTCATTGCCGAGGGTCGGCGCAATGCCCAGGTGTACGAGCTGATCGACAAACGCCTTGATCTCAAGGCGGGCACCACGAAGGCGGTCGCGAAGAAGGAATGGCGCACGCTCGGTCTTCCGGACTGGGCGAACACGAAGGAACTCAAGGACCCGCTGGAAGGGTTCCTCTACCCGGCCGCCTATCCCGTCTCCAAGCACATGAAGCCAAAGGAAGTCCTGCAGGAGATGGTGGCGCACGCCACGCAGAAGTACGACGAGCTCGGCCTGGAGTCGAAGGCCGAAGACTTGCACCTGAAGGGCCCGCTGCAGGTCCTCACGGTAGCGAGCCTTGTCCAGGCCGAGGGCAAGACGCACGACGACTTCCGCAAGATGGCCGAGGTCGTCTACAACCGTCTCAAGCCCACCAACACGGAGACCAACCAGCTGCTCCAGTTCGACTCGACCTTCAACTACCTGAAGGGCGAGAGCAACATCAATATCAGCGAGTCCGAGATCAACAGCTACAGGGACCCGTACAACACCTACAACGAAAAAGGTCTGCCGCCCGGTCCGATCGGCAATCCCGGTGATGAGGCCCTGAAGGCGGCGTTGAATCCGACGCACGTCGGCTGGATCTATTTCGTGGCGACCGACGGTGTGAAGAAGACCGAATTCGCCAAGACCTACGCCGAGTTCCAGAGGCTCAAGGAGAAGTTCAACGAAAGCTCGGGCTACTGACGCCCGCCGGCCTGCGATTCCGTGAGTCTCCTGCCGTCGTGAACCTCGGCCGGCCGCTTCCGGAATCGTCAGTGCTCCTGTGCCGGCTTCCATGCTTTCTGGATCCAGTCGGCTTCGGACATAAATCGGCCGCCCACGTGCTGATCTATAGTGACCGGGAATGAATCTCGTGGAGGTCCTGCAGTGCAACGTGTCCCTCATGTGGCCGCCGTTCTCGGTTCCCCGATCGCCCATTCCCTCTCCCCGGTGCTGCATCGCGCCGCGTACGAGGAACTGGGGCTGGACGACTGGTCGTACGACCGTTTCGAGATCGACGAGGAAGCACTGCCCGGGTTCCTGGGGCAGCTCGGTCCCGAGTGGGCGGGTCTTTCGCTGACGATGCCGTTGAAGCGTGCGGTGATTCCGCTGCTCGACGAGATCAGCGCGACGGCGGCCTCCGTGGAGGCTGTGAACACGGTGGTGTTCACCGAGGACGGGCGCCGCGTCGGCGACAACACCGACATCCCCGGCATGGTCGCCGCCCTGCGGGAGCGGGGAATCGAGCAGGTCGAGTCCGCCGCCATCCTCGGCGCGGGCGCCACCGCCTCGTCCGCACTGGCCGCCATCTCGCGGATCTGCCCGGGTGAGATCGTCGCGTACGTCCGCAGCGAGGCACGCGCCGCCGAGATGCGGCAGTGGGGTGAGCGCCTGGAGACCGAGGTGCGCATCGCCAACTGGGCGGACGCCGAGCGGGCGCTGCGCGCGCCGCTGGTGGTCGCCACGACCCCGGCGGGCACCACCGACGACCTCGCCTCCGCCGTCCCCGAGCGTCCTGCCACACTCTTCGACGTCCTGTA
>CAMLJW010000065.1 GCA_946480485.1 uncultured Streptomyces sp.
GGCATGTCGCCGTCGGCGTTGATGTGGATGAGCTTGGCCAGCTCGTCGTTGTCGATCACCGGGAAGGGCAGCGTGACGCTGCGGCAGGACGCGGCGGTCGGCTCGAGGAGGTTGCCCTGCGGGCCCAGCGAGGAGCGCAGCGAGGTGACCAGCTCTTCGCGGATCGCGTCCAGCGGCGGGTTGGTGACCTGAGCGAACAGCTGGGTGAAGTAGTCGAACAGGAGGCGCGGGCGGTCGGACAGCGCGGCGATCGGCGAGTCAGTGCCCATCGAACCGATCGGCTCGGCACCGGCCTTGGCCATCGGCGAGAGGATGACACGCAGCTCTTCCTCGGTGTAGCCGAAGGTCTGCTGGCGACGGGTGACCGAGGCGTGCGTGTGCACGATGTGCTCGCGCTCGGGCAGGTCGGACAGCTCGATCTCGCCGGCTTCGAGCCACTCGGCGTACGGCTGCTCGGTGGCGAGGGCGGCCTTGATCTCGTCGTCCTCGATGATGCGGTGCTCGGCGGTGTCGACGAGGAACATCTTGCCGGGCTGCAGACGGCCCTTGCGGACGACCTTGGCGGGGTCGATGTCGAGGACGCCGACCTCGGAGCCGAGGACGACCAAGCCGTCGTCGGTGACCCAGTAGCGGCCGGGGCGCAGACCGTTGCGGTCAAGGACGGCGCCGACCTGGTTGCCATCGGTGAAGGTGACGCAGGCGGGGCCGTCCCAGGGCTCCATCATCGTGGAGTGGTACTGGTAGAAGGCGCGCCGGGCCGGGTCCATGGAGTCGTGGTTCTCCCACGCCTCCGGGATCATCATCAGCACGGAGTGCGGCAGCGAGCGGCCGCCCAGGTGCAGGAGTTCGAGCACCTCGTCGAAGGACGCGGAGTCGGAGGCGTCGGGCGTACAGATCGGGAAGACCCGTTCCAGTTCCTTCTCGCCGAACAGGTCCGAGACCAGCTGGGACTCGCGGGCGCGCATCCAGTTGCGGTTGCCCATCACCGTGTTGATCTCGCCGTTGTGCGCGACGAAGCGGTACGGGTGGGCGAGCGGCCAGCTCGGGAAGGTGTTCGTGGAGAACCGGGAGTGCACGAGCGCGATCGCGGAGGCGAAGCGGCGGTCGGACAAGTCCGGGAAGAACGGCTCAAGCTGACCGGTCGTCAGCATGCCCTTGTAGACGATGGTGCGCGCGGAGAGCGACGGGAGGTAGACACCGGCCTCGCGCTCGGCCCGCTTGCGCAGCACGAAGGCCTTGCGGTCGAGGTCGATGCCCTCACTGACGCCGTCGGTCACGAAGACCTGACGGAAGGCGGGCATCGTCGAACGGGCGGTGGCGCCGAGGAGCTCGGGGGCGACCGGAACCTCGCGCCAGCCGAGGACGGTCAGGCCCTCCTCGCCGGCGATGGTGTCGATGCGCGCGACGGCGTCGGCCGTCCCGTCCTCGGGCAGGAAGGCGATACCGACCGCGTACGCACCGGCCGCCGGCAGCTCGAATTCGGCCACCTCACGGAAGAAGGTGTCCGGGACCTGGGACAGGATGCCGGCGCCGTCGCCGGAGTCGGGCTCTGAGCCGGTCGCGCCGCGGTGCTCCAGGTTGCGGAGTACGGTCAGCGCCTGCTCGACCAGTGCGTGGCTCGCCTCACCGGTGAGGGTGGCCACAAAGCCGACGCCGCAGGCGTCGCGCTCGTTGCGCGGGTCGTACATCCCCTGGGCGGCAGGGCGAGCATCCATGAACGACCAGTTCTGGCCATTCGTGGAGTGCTGGGACGGCTGGCGCGGCGTACGCATCGGCTCTCCCGTCGTCGTCGTGGCATATGCAAGTGCCGAGGGACGACGTTGGCCCTCTGCTGTGGGTGCAAATTTCGTGCAGATTACATGATGGGGCGATTCTCGGGAACCGGATACCGCATCCCAGCATGCGGTCACCGCGGCTCGCGGTGGAGGTGCCGCTCGCGACGGTGGAGGAAGGGAATTTACTCGGACAGATCGATGTCCGTCAGCCCGTACGAAGCGGGCAACGTCACCCACCGCGCTGGTGCGGAGCAGGCCTCATTGCCAGCAGCGCTTACGTCTTATGCCCGGCGGTCGGGGAATCGAAACCGCCGAGTAACGGCCACTTATGCAATCCCTTGCATAGAATCCTCAGCTTATCCATCATACGGCCGTACCGAACAGGCTACCCAAGGCGTACGTCACACCCGCCGCGGCACCGCCGAGTGCGAGCTGCCGCAGTCCGCTGTACCACCAGGACCGCGCGGTCACCCTGGCCACGACCGCACCGCACGTGAAGAGCCCGGACAGCGCCAGCAGCACCGCGGGCCACAGCGCGGTCATGCCCAGCAGATACGGGAGGAGGGGCAGGACGGCGCCGAGGGCGAAGGAGCCGAAGGAGGACGCGGCGGCGACGGTCGGTGAGGGCAGGTCGCCGGGGTCGATGCCCAGTTCCTCGCGGGCGTGGATCTCCAGGGCCTGCTCGGGGTCGCGCGACAACTGCTTGGCGACTTCACGCGCGAGCCCGGGCTCGACGCCACGGGCCTCGTACAGGGCAGCCAGCTCGCCCTCCTCGTCCTCCGGATGCCTGCGCAACTCCCTTCGCTCCACGTCGAGTTCGGCCTCGACGAGCTCGCGCTGCGAGGCGACTGACGTGTACTCGCCGGCGGCCATGGAGAAGGCGCCGGCGGCGAGACCCGCGAGGCCGGTGATGACGATGGTCCGGGGGGAGACGGAGCCTCCCGCGACACCCGTCATCAGCGCCAGGTTGGAGACGAGCCCGTCCATCGCGCCGAAGACCGCGGGGCGCAGCCAGCCGCCGTTGACATCCCGGTGGGTGTGGTTGTCACGGTGCGCCACGTGCAGCGTCGCCTCGGTCTCGATGATGGCCATGCCGGTCCCCCACGGAGCTTGGTTGAACTGCTTCCACTCTTTGACAACATCCAAAGTACCCATGGAATTTCGGCCCTGCCAGCAAGGAAGGCCGTACTTACCTGCGCTTTCACGCTGCTTCACTCATCCGCGGGGAAGCTTGCACAGATGACGACCGGGGGACGCCGACGGGCATGAGGCACGACCCATAGCCCCGGCCCCGGGCTGCTCGGGCGGTTTCCGACACACGCAGGGGGCGCCCCCTGGGGCGCCCCCTGCGACGTACAAGCCGATGTCAGGTCTACCTGGCCGACTCGGCCTCGTTCTTCAAGTCAGAGGCCTTCGAGCGCTCGGAGGGCTCGCAGGGCTCGGAGGAGTTTGAGGCACCGGACTCCTTCGCCTCCTCCTTCGACTCCTCCTCGGACTCCTTGCCGAGGTCGACCGCGGTCGCCGAGTCGTCCCCTTCACCGCCCAAGGCAGCCGGTTCGACGACCTCTTCGCGCCCCGGCCGCCGCTTGGCCGACACCACGATGTAGAGGACGGCGAGGAAGAAGACCACCATCGCGGTCCAGTCGTTGAGGCGGAGCCCAAGAATGTGGTGGGCCTCGTCCACGCGCATGTACTCGATCCAGAACCGGCCCACGCAGTACGCCGCGACGTACAGCGCGAACGCCCGCCCGTGTCCGAGCCTGAAGCGCCGGTCGGCCCAGATGACGAGCAGCGCGACACCGATGCACCACAGCGACTCGTAGAGGAACGTCGGGTGGTACGTGCCCGGAACGCGTCCGTCGGCCGAGGACGTGATCTTCAGCGCCCAGGGCAGATCCGTGGGCCGCCCGTACAGCTCCTGGTTGAACCAGTTGCCCCAGCGGCCGACGGCCTGCGCGAGCGCGATGCCCGGCGCGAGGGCGTCGGCCCACGCGGGCAACGGGATCCCGCGCCGACGGCACCCGATCCATGCCCCCACCGCCCCCAGGGCGATGGCGCCCCAGATGCCGAGGCCGCCCTCCCAGATCTTGAAGGCGTTGACCCAGTTCTTGCCCTCGCTGAAGTACAGCTGGTAGTCCGTGATGACGTGGTACAGCCGTCCGCCGACGAGACCGAACGGCACCGCCCACACGGCGATGTCGGCCACGGTGCCGGACCGGCCTCCGCGGGCGATCCACCGTTTGTTACCGAGCCAGACGGCCAGAAAGACACCGATGATGATGCAGAACGCGTAGCCGCGCAGCGGAATCAGGTCGAGATAGTACACACCGCGCGACGGGCTGGGGATATAGGCAATTTCCATGGCAGGGTCGACGCTACCCTGCCGGACGGGAAACGCTGCGACCGACCCCGGCCACGGCTCCATAACGAGGCCGGTCCGGCGGGCTACGCCCTGGCCGCCTCCTGCACCATCTGCTTCAGCTTCGCCGGAGTCATCGTCTGGTCCCGGTAGATGTTCTTGCCGTTCAGCAGCACGGTCGGCGTGCCCTGGTAGCCACCGCTCTTGAAGGCCTCGTTGGACTTGGCGACCCAGCCGTTGTGCGTGCCGCCCTCGACGCACTTGCGGAACGAGCCGGTGTCCAGCCCGCGGACCTTGCCCGCCAGCTCGATCAGCTTGCTGTTCCCGGCGTAGTCGTCGTTCGTCTCCGCGGGCTGGTTCTCGAACAGGACGTCGTGGTACGCGGTGAACTTCCCGGCGTCCTGGGCGCACGCCGCGGCGTTGGCGGCGTGCAGGGAGCCGCTGCCGCCCGTGTTCCCGTCGATCAGCGTGACGAGGCGGTACTCGGCCTTCAGCTGCCCGGCGACCGTCAGCTCGTGGATGGTCGAGCGGTACGCGTCCTCGAAGCTCTTGCAGGCCGGGCAGCGGAAATCCTCCCACACGGTGAGGCTGGATCTGGCGCCCTCCTTGCCTACGGGGATGACGAGGTTGTCGTCGCCGTTCGCCCCCGAGGGTGCCGTGACCGGGCCCGCCGTGTCCGGCTTCTCCCTGTCCGCGTTCGCCGCCACTACGCCGATCACCGCGGCCAGTCCCAGCACGCAGACGACTGCGGCGCCCACGAGCAGCAGCCGGCGGCGCTTCTCCGCCGCCCTCTGCTTCGCTCGCTCCGCCGCAAGCCGCTCGCGGGCGGTGCGCTTTCCCTCACGGTTCTTCTCGATCACACCCGGCAGAACGAACCGGGGAGGCGCAGCGCGCCTCCCCGGCCCCAGGTCCACCCGTTCGGGTGAGCGGATTGTCCGTTACGTCGTGCGTGGACGCACCGCTCGTACCCCACCGTTACGGCGTCCCCCGGACACCCTTCGCGAGGTCCGCGGCGAGCGTGCGTACGGCTGCCAGGCCCGCCGTCTCGTCCGGCGCGTCCAGCATGCGCTTCACGAAGGCCGAGCCGACGATGACGCCGTCGGCGAAGCCGGCGACCTCGGCGGCCTGTTCGGCGTTGGAGACGCCGAGCCCGACACAGACGGGCAGTTCGGTGGTTGCCTTGGTACGCCGCACCAGGTCCCGCGCCTGCGCGCCCACTGATGCGCGGGTGCCGGTGACGCCCATCAGGGAGGCCGCGTACACGAACCCGGATCCCGCCGCGGTGATGTCGGCGAGGCGGGCGTCCTTGCTGCTGGGCGCGACGACGAAGACGGTCGCGAGGCCGTGCTTGCCGGCGTGCTCCCTCCAGAGCGCGGACTCCTGCACCGGCAGGTCGGGCAGGATGCACCCCGCCCCGCCGGCTTCCGCCAGCTCGGCGGTGAACCGCTCGACGCCGTAGCGGTCGATGGGATTCCAGTACGTCATCACGAGCACCGGCTTCCCGGTCGCCTCGTACGCCTCGCGGACCGTGCGCATCACGTCCGCGATCTTGACTCCGCCGCGCAGGGCGATGTCGTCGGCGGTCTGGATGACCGGTCCGTCGAGGACGGGGTCGCTGTGCGGCAGCCCCACCTCGACGACATCGGCGCCGCCCTCAAAGACGGCCTTGATGGCGTCGATCCCGCCGTCGACGGTCGGGAAGCCGGCCGGGAGGTACACGATGAGGGCGGACCGACCCTCGGCCTTCGCGGCGGCGAGGGTGTCGCTCAACAGCTGGCACTTTCCACCAATAAATGCAGCGCCGCTCACTTGGCGTCCCCCTCGATCTCGGCGGTGTCACTGCCGGCGTCTGCGGCGACGGCCGCGTCCGTGTCGTACAGGCCGAAGTACCGGGCGGCCGTGTCCATGTCCTTGTCGCCACGCCCGGACAGGTTGACGATGATCAGCCCGTCCCTGCCCAGCTCCTTGCCCACCTCCAGGGCACCCGCCAGCGCGTGGGCGCTCTCGATGGCCGGGATGATGCCCTCGGTCCGCGACAGCAGGCGCAAGGCCCGCATGGCCGCGTCGTCGGTGACGGCGCGGTACTCGCCGCGGCCGCTGTCCTTGAGGTACGAGTGCTCGGGGCCGATGCCCGGGTAGTCGAGGCCGGCCGAGATCGAGTACGGCTCGGTGATCTGCCCTTCCTCGTCCTGCAGGACGTAGCTCCTGGAGCCGTGGAGGATGCCGGGCTCGCCGGCGGTGAGGGTGGCCGCGTGCTCACCGGTCTCGATGCCGTGGCCGGCGGGCTCGCAGCCGATGAGGCGTACGTCCGTGTCGGGGACGAAGGCATGGAAGAGGCCGATGGCGTTCGACCCGCCGCCCACGCAGGCGATGGCAGCGTCGGGAAGGCGTCCGGCGCGCTCCAGGATCTGCCGCCGGGCCTCGACACCGATGACACGGTGGAAGTCACGGACCATGGCCGGGAACGGGTGCGGTCCCGCGACGGTCCCGAACAGGTAGTGGGTGTGATCGACGTTGGCGACCCAGTCGCGGAACGCCTCGTTGATGGCGTCCTTGAGGGTGCGGGAGCCGGACTTCACGGCGACGACCTCGGCCCCCAGCATACGCATGCGGGCGACGTTGAGGGCTTGCCGCCGGGTGTCGATCTCGCCCATGTAGATGGTGCACTCGAGGCCGAAGAGGGCGCAGGCGGTGGCCGTCGCGACGCCGTGCTGGCCGGCTCCGGTCTCGGCGATGACGCGGGTCTTGCCCATGCGCCTGGTGAGCAGCGCCTGGCCGAGCACGTTGTTGATCTTGTGGGATCCGGTGTGGTTGAGGTCTTCCCGCTTGAGGAAGATCCGGGCGCCACCGGCGTGTTCGGCGAAGCGTGGCACCTCGGTCAGGGAGCTGGGCCGGCCGGTGTAGTGGACAAGGAGGTCGTCCAGCTCGCGCGCGAACGCGGGATCGGCCTTGGCCTTGTCGTACTCCACGGCGACTTCGTCCACGGCGGCGACCAGCGCCTCCGGGATGAACTTCCCGCCGAACGTGCCGAAGTACCCCTCGGCACTGGGAACCTGACCCTCGGGGTCAGGAATGAAGAACTCGCTGGGCATGCGGTTACCTCACAGGGGCGTGGGCCCCGGTCGCAAGTCGGATGTGGGGTCACGGTCATCGCGTCGCACACGGCTCCATGGAGCGGCATCGGCCCGGCCTGCGGGGCCCGGCCGACGCTGCCCGGCCCTCGACATGGTCAGCCGACGTGCCGACGTCCCGTCGGAGGGCACGGTCCGGATGTTCCATCACCGCCGGACGACAGCAGGGGCCGCCGAGGGCAAGCCCCCGGTTTCGGCAAGGGGCGGGTCTGGGGCTCTTCATCCCGCCGCGAGGGCGAGACCGCACCAGACCCTGGCTCAGGGGGAGCCCAGGCGCGCGCGAACGCGCGGACGCCATCGCATTCCGTTGACCTGGCCCGGCTCGTCGCCGATGACGTAGCGGACACGACGGCCGTGCACGCGCCGCGCAGGAGCCCGGCAGCCGCGCGGGCGGCAGCCACGGGCCAGGCGTGCGTAGGGATCTCGGGCCGCCGAGGGGGTCGCCGCGACGACGCGCACGCCGAGGCGGGCCTCGTCGGTGCACAGGGCCGCTGCGGCGGGGCGCGCCCCGAGGCGGCGGTCGTCTTCGTGGCTCAGGGCCGGCGCAGCGGGCGGTGCGGCCCGCCATGCGCGCACCGAGATGCCGTCGGGGCGCGGGCCCGGACGGGTGACGGCGGCGAAGGAGGCGGCGGCGCGCACCGGAGCGTCAGTCCCGTCCGTGCCGCAGCGCGGGGTGCGCCCCCGCGGCGACCAGATCGGAGACGGCCATCTTCGGGTCGCGTCCGGTGACCAGCGACTCGCCCACCAGCACCGCGTCGGCGCCGGCGTTGGCGTAGGCGATGAGGTCGTGCGGGCCGCGGACGCCGGACTCGGCGACCTTGACGACGCTGCCGGGGATCTCGGGGGCGACCCGGTCGAACGTCGACCGGTCGACCTTCAGCGTCTTCAGATCGCGTGCGTTGACACCGATCACCTTCGCGCCGGCGTCCACCGCCCGCTCGACCTCGTCCTCGTCGTGCACCTCGACGAGCGGTGTGAGCCCGATGGACTCGGCGCGCTCGATCAGGGACTCCAGGGCTGACTGCTCCAGCGCGGCGACGATCAGCAGGGCCAGGTCCGCGCCGTACGCCCTCGCCTCCCACAGCTGGTACGACGTGACGATGAAGTCCTTGCGGAGGACCGGGACGTTCACGCGGGCGCGGACCGCCTCCAGGTCGGCCAGCGAACCTCCGAAGCGGCGCTGCTCGGTGAGGACGGAGATGATGGCCGCGCCACCCGCCTCGTAGTCCGCCGCCAGCCCGGCCGGGTTGGCGATCGCCGCCAGCGCACCCTTGGAGGGGCTGGACCGCTTCACTTCACAGATGACCTTGACGCCGTCACCGCGCAGGGCGGCCACGCCGTCCTTGGCCGCCGGAGCCTTCGCCGCGCGCTCCTTGAGCTCGTCGAGGCTGACGCGCGCCTGCCGCTCCGCGAGGTCGGCACGGACTCCGTCGATGATCTCGTCGAGCACACTCACGCGAGCGGCCCCCTTCCCTGACGATGGACAGTTGAAGCGGTTGGACAGTTGAACATCCGACCCGGTCCGCCCGCTTCAAAGGGAAGCGGCATCAGACGAAACCAGTGGTCACTGCGATGATATCCGCAGGAGGGCGTAGGCCTCGCATCCGGTTGACGCCGGTCCCAGTACCTGGACATTCGCCAGTTGATCAAGGATGGAGCCAGCCGCCGAACGGCAGGTTCCGGACCACCGTGAAGACCAGGAGCAGCACACCGAGGCCCCACAGGTGGACGGGCCCCGGATCGAGGCGCAGCGGGCGCCCCCGGACCGACCGATCCGCCCAGACGGTCCACACCACCGCGAACACGAGGTACCCCACGACCGCGAGGGCGTTCGCCCTGAGCGCCGCCGCGAAGTCACCGTGCACGAAGGCGTGCGCGCTGCGCAGTCCGCCGCAGCCGGGACAGTACACCCCCGTGTACTGGAGCAGCGGACAGGCGGGGTAGTGCCCGGGTTCGTTCGGGTCCACGACGGCGACATACGCGAAGGCCCCGACGACGGCCGCGAGCACACCGGCGGGCACGGCGAGCCGCCGCGGCACGGATCCGGGCGTCGCCCTCTGGGTTTCGGCGTTCACGCCGAGCATTCTGCCGCCTGCGGACGAAGCCCGCACACGCGCGAGAAAGGCGGCCCTCGGCGCTCGAAGCCGGTGCCGCCTCCCGTGTGCTGCCGTGTCGGTCAGCTCTTGACCGCGGCCACCTGGTCGGCCTCCTCGGCGGCCCCGGGCCTGCCCGCGGTCTTCCGCTGGCCGAGTCCCGCCGCGCTCATGGCCATGCCCACCAGGCCTCCGAGGGCGGCGATGACCATGCCGGCCCAGAAGCCCAGCGGATTGGCCATCACCATGAAGGCACCCGCGACGCAGAAACCGATCAGGACGATGGTGACACCGGTCCAGGCGGCCGGGGTGTGACCGTGGCTGCTGCCCGCCATGACTTTGCTCCTCGTTGCTGATTGCGTATGTGCCTGTGTGAATCGGACACTCGTCGTCCATTGTCCCGTACTCACCCGTAGGCGGTGAGCGGGGGTCCTGCCTGGGGCACGACGCCGAAGCGCCGACCTGAAGCCCAGCGAGTCTCCCGGTGGGCGTCCGGGTGGGGATGTCCCGGTGGATGTCCGGAGTGTCCCGGTGGGCTACTACGCCCCGGTCGGGTCCTCGCCCCGGTCCAGCGCCTTCCACATCTCCTCGGGCCGGTCGGGGTCCGCAGCGGGCCTGGTCTTGCGGGGCCGGGAGGTGCCGTCCCGCTCGTACCGGCCCGACATGGCCGGCCACAGCCGTCCGTAGCGCAGTGCGAGCAGGCCGGCGAGCAGGAGCAGCAGACCACCCACCGCGGCGACGTACGGCCAGGCGGTGTGGCTCATGGAGTCGACCGTAGCGGCGGTGTCGCCGGAGGCCTGCGCGGCCTTGTCATCGAGCGCGGAACGGTCGGAGGCACCGAGGAGCGCCGCGGCCACCGTGCCCGCGCCGGAGAGCGCGAGGAGCCCGGCGACCAGGAGGCGTCCGGCGCGGCGTACGGCGAAGACGGCAACGAGGGCGGCGAGGCCCACTACGGCGAGGGCTGCGGGCATGCCGGTGACGTCGCTTCCGGTGGCGCTCAGCGGGAAGTCGCCGCCTGCCACCGTCGCGGTGCCCTCCGACCAGCCCTGCCGCGAGGCGAGCAGCGCCACGGCCGCGCCGAGCGCGCCGCACAGCAGGGCGAGGCCGAGGCTGCGCCGGCCGGACCGGGTGGGTCCGGTGGGTCCGGTGGGTCCGGTGGCTTCGTGTCGGGGGCGAGGTACGGCAGTCACGTACTCCACTATCGCCCCGACCGCGGGCGAACCGTCACCCGGGGTTCGTGTGAGACGCGTCCTGTCCACCGCTGCCGGCCGAGCCGCCGGCCGGACTACTGGCCGAGCGGTCGGCCGGACTGCTGACCGAGCCGGTTCGCCGTGTGCACCGCGCGCAGGACGGCGGCGGCCTTGTTGCGGCACTCGGTGTCCTCGGCCACCGGGTCCGAGTCGGCCACGACACCGGCGCCGGCCTGCACGTATGCCGTGCCGTCCCGCAGCAGCGCGGTACGGATGGCGATGGCGGTGTCGGAGTCGCCGGCGAAGTCGAGGTAGCCGACGCAGCCGCCGTACACACCGCGGCGCGCGGGTTCCAGCTCGTCGATGATCTGCATCGCACGGGGCTTGGGAGCGCCGGAGAGGGTGCCTGCCGGGAAGCACGCGGTCAGGACGTCGAAGGCCGTACGCCCCCGAGCGACCTTGCCGGTCACCGTCGAGACGATGTGCATGACGTGCGAGTAGCGCTCGATGGACATGAAGTCGATGACCTCGACGGAACCCGGCTCGCAGACGCGGCCGAGGTCGTTGCGGCCCAGGTCGACGAGCATCAGGTGCTCGGCGCGCTCCTTGGGGTCGGCGAGGAGTTCGTCGGCGAGGGCCTGGTCCTCGTGCGGGTTCGCGCCGCGCGGTCGCGTGCCGGCGATGGGGTGCACCATCGCGTGCCCGTCCTCGACCTTGACCAGGGCCTCCGGGGAGGAACCCACGACGTCGAAGCCCTCGAAGCGGAAGAGGTACATGTACGGCGAGGGGTTGGTGGCCCGCAGTACGCGGTAGACGTCCAACGCGCTTGCGGTGCAAGGGGTTTCGAAGCGCTGTGAGGGCACGACCTGGAAGGCCTCGCCCGCGCGGATGCGCTCCTTGATGTCCTCGACGGCGTCCTGGTAGTCGGGGCCGCCCCACAGCGCGGTGTACTCGGGGAGTTCGGAGGGCGGGAGCGCGGCGGGCGGCTGCGAGACCGGGCGCGACAGGTCGGCCTCCATGGCGTCGAGGCGGGCGACGGCGTCCACGTACGCCTCGTCGACGCCCGTGTCGAGGTCGTTGTGGTTAATCGCGTTGGCGATCAGCAGGACCGTGCCGTCCCAGTGGTCAAGGACCGCGAGGTCACTGGTGAGCAGCATGGTCAGCTCGGGCAGTCGCAGGTCGTCGTGGTCGCCGGGGCCGATCTTCTCCAGGCGGCGCACGACGTCGTAGCCGAGGTAGCCGACCATGCCGCCGGTGAACGGCGGCAGTCCGCTGTCGTGGACGAGGTCGTGCGGGGTGTGCAGCGCCTCGACGGTGGCGCGCAGGGCAGTGAGCGGGTCGCCGTCGAGGGGAACACCGACCGGGGGCGAGCCGACCCAGCGGGCCTGCCCCTCGTGCTCGCTCAGGGTCGCGTGGCTGCGGACGCCCACGAAGGAGTAGCGAGACCATGACAGCGCGGCGCGGCCGTTCTCGGCGGACTCCAGCAGGAAGGTGCCGGGGCGCTCGGCGGCGAGCTTGCGGTAGAGCGCGACGGGCGTGTCGCCGTCCGCGAGGAGCTTGCGGCTGACGGGGATGACACGCCGGTCGGTGGCCAGCTTGCGGAACGTCTCGAAATCCATGGCGGCTGACCCTACTGTCCGGTCGGCAGTACGTCGGACCCGGCGCCCTCGAGGAGGACGTCGGCGTCGAAACAGGTGCGGGCGCCCGTGTGGCAGGCGGCGCCCACCTGGTCGACCTTCACGAGGAGGGTGTCGGCGTCGCAGTCGAGGGCGACGGACTTGACGTGCTGGACGTGCCCGGAGGTGTCGCCCTTGACCCAGTACTCCTGGCGGCTGCGCGACCAGTAGGTGCAGCGGCCCGTGGTCAGCGTGCGGTGCAGCGCCTCATCGTCCATCCAGCCCAGCATCAGCACCTCTCCGGTGTCGTACTGCTGGGCGATCGCGGGGAGGAGCCCGTCGGCGCCGCGCGTGGGGCGCGCGGCGACGGCGGAATCGAGGCGGCTGGGTGGGGGCGTGCTGGTCATGTGGGCCATTGTGCCGCGCCCGCGGGGCGGGTCCGGCCGCGGGGCGGGTCCGGCCGGCGTCAAATGGATGAGAGGGGCCCGGCGGACAGGGGTGCCCCCGGGCATTGAGCACCGGCAGGCTTCAGTGGGCCGCGGTCACCGGGATTCGGGTGGGCGGACCGGCTACCCGGTCGTAGGCTGGCAGGCATGTCGACCCATGCCAAGCGTGAACGACTTCTTCTCGCCGACCTGTTGGAGACCGCGGGCCCCGACGCACCCACGCTCTGCGAGGGCTGGACCGCCCGGGACCTCGCGGCCCACGTGGTCACCCGGGAGCGGCGCACGGACGCCGCGGCCGGGATTCTGATCAAGCCGCTGGCGCCGCGTCTGGAGCGGGTGATGGCGGAGTTCGCCGAGAGGCCCTACGAGGAGCTGGTCCAGCTGATCCGTACGGGCCCACCGCGGTTCTCGCCCTTCGCCCTGAAGCAGGTCGACGAGGCGTCGAACGCGACGGAGTTCTACATCCACGCCGAGGACGTACGCCGTGCCCAGCCCGACTGGACGCCGCGCGAGATCGATCCGGTCTTCGCCGACTTCCTGTGGTCGGGCCTGGAGCGGACGGCCCGCCTCATGGGCCGTAAGGCACCGGTCGGCCTGGTGCTGCGCCGCCCGGACGGTCGGACGGCGGTCGCCAAACGGGGAACCCCGGTGGTGACGGTGACCGGCGAGCCCTCCGAGCTGCTGCTGTTCGCGTACGGCCGGCAGAGCTCGGCCGATGTCGGACTGGACGGCGAGAAGGACGCGATCGCGAGGCTGCACGAGGCGAAACAGCTCGGGATCTGAGCCGCGCGAGGCACCCGGACCTGTCTGGGCGGCCTGACCCTCGGAACCGTCGGCGGAGCCCCGAAAGGAGGGCCACGCCGACAGCTCGGGGGGATCAGGTGGCGCGCACGGCGTGCCCCGCCCCCCGCAGCGTCTCCTTCACCTCGCCGATCCGCAGATCACCGAAGTGGAACACGGACGCTGCGAGCACGGCGTCCGCGCCCGCGGCGATCGCCGGTGGGAAGTGGGCGAGCCGCCCGGCGCCACCGCTGGCGATCAGGGGGACGGTCACATGCTTGCGTACGGCCCCGATCATCTCGATGTCGTAGCCGTCCTTCGTTCCGTCCGCGTCCATCGAGTTGAGAAGGATCTCCCCCGCGCCCAGCTCGGCGGCCCGGTGCGCCCACTCGACGGCGTCGATGCCGGTGCCCTCGCGGCCGCCGTGCGTCGTCACCTCGAAGCTCCCGGACGCTGTCCTGCGCGCGTCGACCGAGAGGACCAGTACCTGTCGTCCGAAGCGCTCCGCGATCTCGCGGATCAGTTCGGGGCGGGCGATGGCCGCAGTGTTCACGCCGACCTTGTCCGCCCCGGCCCGCAGCAGCTTGTCGACGTCCTCGGCCGT
Organism: uncultured Streptomyces sp.; assembly: GCA_946480485.1. The sequence goes on from CAMLJW010000065.1 coordinate 13,995, forward strand.
GCGCACCCCGCCGCCCACCGTCAGCGGGATGAACACCTGCTCCGCCGTGCGGCGCACCACGTCGTACGTGGTCTCGCGGTTGCCGGAGGACGCCGTGATGTCCAGGAACGTCAGCTCGTCTGCGCCCTCGGCGTCGTACACCTTGGCCATCTCGACGGGGTCGCCCGCGTCGCGCAGGTTCTGGAAGTTGACGCCCTTGACGACCCGGCCGTTGTCGACGTCCAGGCAGGGGATGACTCGGACCGCCAGGGTCATGGATTCACGGCTCCTCTGAATGCTTCCACTTCCACTTCGACCAGGATGCGCGGATCGACGAAGCCCTCCACGATGAGCAGGGTCGAGGCAGGGCGCACGGAGTCGAAGATCTCCTTGTGGGCCCGGCCCACCTCGTCCACGTCCCGCGCGTGGGTGAGATACATCCGCGTACGGATCACGGACTCGGCACCGAGCCCGAACCGGCGTATCGCGTCCAGGGCGTTGGAGAAGGCCACTCGGGCCTGCTCGTACGGGTCGCCCTCGCCGTGCAGCAGGTTCCCCTGGAAGGACGTGGTGCCCGCCACCAGAACGCGGTCGCCCGCCGCGACGGCGCGCGCGAAACCGAAGGACTCCTCCCAGGGGCTCCCGCTCTGCACACGCCGCACGGCTTCCGCCGTCATGACACCGACACCGCATCCCTCTTCACGGCGGTCACGACACGGCCTCCAGGGCCTCTTCCAGGGTGAACGCCTTCGCGTAGAGCGCCTTCCCGACGATCGCGCCCTCCACGCCGAGCGGAACGAGTTCGGCGATGGCGCGGAGGTCGTCCAGCGAGGACACGCCGCCGGAGGCCACCACCGGGCGGTCCGTCGCCGCGCAGACGTTCTTCAGCAGCTCCAGGTTCGGGCCCTGCAGCGTGCCGTCCTTGGCGATGTCCGTGACGACGTAGCGGGCGCAGCCCTCGGAGTTGAGGCGCTCCAGCGTCTCGTAGAGGTCACCACCGTCACGGGTCCAGCCGCGACCGCGCAGCGTCGTGCCGCGTACGTCGAGACCGACCGCGATCTTGTCGCCGTGCTGAGCGATGGCCTTGGCGACCCACTCGGGGGTCTCCAGGGCGGCCGTGCCCAGGTTGACGCGGGTGCAGCCGGTGGCGAGCGCGGCGGCGAGCGTGTCGTCGTCGCGGATGCCGCCGGACAGCTCGACCTTGATGTCCATCGCCTTGGCGACCTCGGCGATCAGTGCCCGGTTGTCGCCCGTTCCGAACGCGGCGTCCAGGTCGACGAGGTGCAGCCACTCGGCACCCGCCCGCTGCCAGGCGAGGGCCGCCTCGAGCGGAGAGCCGTACGAGGTCTCCGTACCGGACTGGCCGTGCACCAGGCGGACCGCCTGGCCGTCACGGACGTCCACGGCGGGGAGGAGTTCGAGCTTCGGGGCCATCACAGGGTTCCGATCCAGTTGTTCAGCAGCTGTGCTCCGGCGTCGCCGGACTTCTCGGGGTGGAACTGGGTCGCCCACAGAGCGCCGTTCTCGACGGCCGCCACGAAGGGCTTGCCGTGCGTCGACCAGGTCACCAGGGGCGCCCGCATCGCCGGGTTCGCGATCTCCATGGACCAGTCGTGGACGGCGTACGAGTGGACGAAGTAGAAGCGGGAGTCCGCGTCGAGCCCCGCGAAGAGCTCCGAACCGGTCGGCGCCTCCACGGTGTTCCAGCCCATGTGCGGCACGATATCGGCCTGCAACGGCTCGACCGAGCCGGGCCACTCGTCGAGGCCCTCGGTCTGAACGCCGTGCTCGATGCCGCGCGCGAAGAGGATCTGCATGCCGACGCAGATCCCCATCACCGGACGGCCACCGGCCAGGCGGCGGTCCACGATCCAGTCGCCGCGCGCCTCCTTCAGCCCGCGCATACAGGCGGCGAAGGCGCCGACACCGGGCACCAGCAGCCCGTCGGCGTTCATGGCCCTGTCGAAGTCGCGGGTGATCTCGACCTCGGCACCCGCGCGCGCGAGCGCGCGTTCGGCGGACCGGACGTTCCCGAAGCCGTAGTCGAAGACGACCACTCGTTTCGAAGGCGTACTCAATTCCACACCTCCAGCCGGAGGACTCCCGCCACGAGACACATCGCGGCTCCGATGGAGAGCAGCACGACGAGGCTCTTCGGCATCTGCTGTTTGACGAAGGAGACGATGCCGCCGACCAGGAAGAGGCCGAGGACGATCAGTACGGTGGACAGCCCGCTCATGGCTCTACAGGGCACCCTTCGTGGACGGGAGGATGCCGGCGGCACGCGGGTCGCGCTCGCAAGCGTAGCGCAGCGCCCGGGCCAGCGCCTTGAACTGGCACTCCACGATGTGGTGCGCGTTGCGCCCGTAGGGCACGTGCACGTGCAGCGCGATCTGCGCCTGCGCGACGAAGGACTCCAGGATGTGCCGGGTCATCGTCGTGTCGTACTCGCCGATCA
>CAMLJW010000066.1 GCA_946480485.1 uncultured Streptomyces sp.
CAGGACACCGACTCCCGTATGGCCTGGGGATGCACGGCGTCCCGCGTCAGCGCGAGCAGGGTGACGTACACACCGCTGCCGCCCGGTCGTCCGGCCGCGCACCGCAGGTACGGTGTCGCCGAGTGCGGGCCGAAGGCGTTGGCCGCGACCGCCCGCGCGATGCCCGTGTCCTCGTCCCAGCCGTGCAGCGCGACGACCGCACTGGTCAGCCCGTCCGCGGTCCGGGCCAGCGCCCAGCCGGAACCCCGCTCCGCCGTGGGCCGGATATCGGCCGCGACCGCGTATCCGCCCTCCCGCACCGCCACACCGGCCGGGGCCAGTACCCGGTGCACGCGTATCTCCCACGAGCCGCGCAGGACACTCGTCGTCTCGATCGGGAACTCCTCGTCGGCGCCCGGAAGTTCAGCCTGGTAGCGGGAGGCCGCCATGCGCCCGGAGCAGTGCAGCGGAACGATCAGGCGCCGGCGTGAGGCGGTGCCGTCCGGTGCGAGGAGCGCGATGTGCCCGTCCACCGTTCGTTCCCAGGCGGGCGCGCCCGCGTCCGGCGCGGTCACCGTCGAGTACCCGAACTTCGCGTAGTGCGGATCGTCCTCGGCGGGTCGGCCCGGGGCGTTGTGGTCGCTGCCGTGGTTGACCAGACGGACGATGCCGTCGTGCTTCGTGCCGTGCAGCAGCCAGCCCGGTGCCGGGAGAGCGGTGTACTGGTCCGACTCCTCGACGGGGAGCGGCCGTTCACGCGCCGTCCACACCGGATGGTTCGCGGGCAGCAGCAGCCCCAGGAAACCCTTGCTCGCCCAGTACGGTGACGCGGGCCCCGAGTACCGCTGGGTCGTCGGCAGGAACGTGCCGTACCAGCCGAGCGGCAGCAGCCCCCGCTCATCGGGCACCCCGCGCTCCACGAAGTGACTCACCGCTCCGGAGGCCAGCCGACGCGTGAGCCCCGGCGCCAGTGGGGTGCAGCCCGCGAGGGCGCCCAGCCACACCGGAGCGGTGGTGGCGAAACGGTACGTCAGGGAGCGGCCCTGGTGCACAGGCGCACCGTCCCCGCCGAATAACCGCGGGTAGACGGTGAGGAACTGGGCGAGCCGGTCCCGGTAGACCTGGCCGCGGCCGCCGCCGTCACTGCCGGTCATCCGGGACCACAACAGCGGATACAGGTGCATGGCCCAGCCGTTGTAGTAGTCGAAGCCGCGCCCCTGGCCGTCGCTGTACCAACCGTCGCCGACGTACCAGTCCTCGATGCGGTCGAGCCCGGCGTCGATGTCGTCCTGGCGGTACGGCGCGCCGACCGAGGCCAGGAACTGCTCGACCACCACCTGGTACAGGCGCCAGTGGTTGTCCCACGTGCGGCGGCCCACGAAACCCCACAGCCAGTCCACGACCCGCTCCCGTACCTCCGTGTCCAGGCGGTCCCAGATCCAGGGGCGGCTCTCATGCAGACCCACGGCGATCAGGGCCGCCTCGGCCATCTGCTGGGAGCAGTCGGTGACTTCGGGCCAGGCTTCGCCGCTGTCTCGGTCCGTGCCCGCTGTCAGACCCCGCGCGTACCGTTCCACAAGACGGGGATCCACCTTGCCCCGTGCTCCGGCGACCCGGAAAGAGGCCAGCAGAAATGACCGTGCGAAGCCTTCCAGGCCGTCCGACACCACACCCGACCAGGAGGTTCTGCCGGGCAGCCGATACTGCGCGAGACCCGGTGTCGCATAGGGAACCAGCGCTTCCAACTGCCGGTCGGCGAGCGTCTCCCAGTGCGCCCGCGTCCAGCCGGTGAGCGGCGACAGAACGCGGTCGCTGGGTGGCAGGGCCAGATGAGGTGTGGGCATGGCAGGCACTGACTCCTCGGTCGCCGGGCGCTTTCCAGGTCTCTGAGGAGGGATACGGCTGGATGCGGCAAATAGATCAACTGAGCCGTATGCGTATGTGCCAACGGCTCGGGTGCCCGCACCTCATCGACACCGAGTGGGAAGGGCACTTCATGACCGACCTGGGTCTCGGCGCCCTCGGCCACGCCCTCGGTCATGACCACGGTCATGGTCAGGCCCTCGGTCACGGTCACGGCCTCGGTCACGGCAACAAGCACCGTGCCCCGTGCCACGACGTGGGGAAACCGTCAAACGCGCTGAAACGATCAAGGAACACAACGCGCGCCAGAGTTGGACGCCAAGCTCAGCAGCTGATTGTCAGTGGGGTTGGCTACGGTGCGTTCCATGCCGGATACCGAAGACGTACGCCGAATCGCCCTCTCTCTGCCGGACACGATGGAGAAGATCGCCTGGAGCATGCCCACCTTCCGGGTTGCGGGGAAGATGTTCGCCACGCTGCCCGAGGACGAGACCTCCATCGCCGTGCGCTGCCCGAAGGAGGAGCGCGACGAACTCGTCCTGGCGGAGCCCGGGAAGTTCTGGACCGCCGACCATGAGGCGAGCTTCGCGTGGGTCCGGGTGCGGCTCGCGGTGCTGGAGGACACCGAGGAGCTGCGCGACATCCTCGCGGACTCCTGGCGCCAGGCCGCTCCGACCCGACTCCTGGAGTCCTACCCGGAGCTGGGCCTTCCGGCTGCCGACTGACGGGCGTGTCGCGCACTCGCGCCTCATCCACGCCCCAGCCCCCCGATTCGCTCCCGCGGGGAACCCGCGTCCAGCCCCTGCGCGGCCACAGGCTCCTCGACCTGTCCGTAGCGGTGCAACGCGCGGTGGCCGACGCCGAGACCGAGCACGCGGTGCGGAGCGTCCGCGAGGGCGTCGTTCGCGGCGGAGGTCGAGGTGCCGACCGGATAGGGCTCGACGAGTACGACGTCGGGGCCGGCCGTCGTGGCGCGGCGCGGCGTGGCCGCGTCGAAGGGCCGCACGGTCGTCGCGTACAGCACAGTGACGTCGAGCCCCTCGGTGGCGGCGAGCACCGGGTCGAGCATCGGCCCGACGACGACCACACCGGCGCGCCCCTCGCGGACGGTGAGGAACCGGGCTCCGCCGACCGCGAGGGGTTCCGCGTTCGACTGCACGGACAGCCGCACGTACACCTTGTCGTCGTCCGCCGCGACCGCGTGCCCCAGCAGCGTCTCCGTCTCGTCAGGGTGGCCAGGAACATGGAAGTGCGCGACCACCGGCCGGTGTGCGGTATTGTTTCCGTGCACGTTCGGCCGGGGAAACCCCAGGTCACAACGGGCAACGGGACGTGGCGCAGCTTGGTAGCGCACTTGACTGGGGGTCAAGGGGTCGCAGGTTCAAATCCTGTCGTCCCGACTGGAGACAGTCGCAGGTCAGGGCCGGTTTCGGATGCCTCCGAAACCGGCCCTTAGTTCTGCTCGCGGGTACGGCGTGGGTGGTCGGGTCACCTACCGCTAGCGTGACGCTGTCCATCAGGACTATGTTGGCTCGTCGGCGATCCCGCATCGCTAAGACCAGGTCATCCGGGCGTTCGCGGGTTGCCGAGGCATACGCAGATCTGCGCGTGCTCGTCGGCGAGGTCGGTGACTCTCAGGTGCTCGCGACTGCTGAAAGCCGTCGCAAAGGCCCTGCGCTTCGGCCTGACCGCGTGACATCAATTCACCAGCGGAGGTAATGCGTGACGACCCCGGAATCAGCGGACTGGTTGCGGCCGCTCGGCCGTACCGGCCTGACCATCCCAGCGGTCACCGTCGGTGGTGCGCCACTCGGGAGCATGCCCCAGAACTTCGGCCACGAGCTCGCATACGAGGACGGAGTCGCGCTCGCCGCGTACATCCTCGATTCGCCGGTCCGGGCGCTCGACACGTCGAACAACTACAGCGGCGGGGAGAGCGAGCGACGGATCGGCGCGGCCATCGCCCAGCGCGGCGGACTGCCAGCGGACTTCCTCCTCACCACCAAGGTCGACGGACGGGACAGTGACTACTCCGGTGATCGAGTGCGCGCGAGTGTCGCCGAGTCGAAGGAACGGTTGGGCCTCGACTGGCTGCCGCTGGTCTACCTGCACGATCCGGAGTACCACGACTTCGCCACGCTGTCCGCACCCGGTGGCGCGGTGGAGACACTGATGGCGCTGCGGGACGAGGGCGAGATCGGTCACGTCGGCCTGGCCGGCGGCCCCGCGCCCGAAATGCAGCGCTACCTCGCGCTGGGCGGCTTCGAGGTGCTGCTGGTGCACAACCGGTGGACCCTGCTCGACCACAGTGCCGACGCCCTGATCAGCCAGGCCGAGGATCTGGGTGTCGCCGTGGTCAACGCGGCCATCTACGGCGGTGGCATCCTGGCCAAGCCAGGCACGACCACGAGGTACGCCTATCGTGAGGCCAAGCCGGCGACTCTGGAAGCCGTTGCCGCGATGCAGCGGTCCTGCGCCGAGCACGGAACCGATCTGGCCACTGCCGCACTCCAGGCTTCGGTGCGGGACCCGCGGATCACGACGACCATCGTTGGGCTCAGCTCGCCCGCCCGCCTCGACGCCACGGTCGAGTCGCTGCGCACCAAGGTCCCCGACGATCTCTTCCAGGAACTCGAGCAGTTGCGGCCGGCTCCGGAGAACTGGCTGGACCATCCGGACGGGACCCACCACTGATACGCGCGTGGGCCGACACTACGGTCGGTCGTCACCGGTGTGTCCGGGACTTCCTGGACGCCAGGGCGTCCACGATCCGTATAGGTCTGGGTCTTGCCGAGGTCGGACGCCGGACCATCCGCCAGACCTACGGCACCCAAGATCGGGATCTGACTCGTCCCGACTAGACAGGGCTTATGGGAACCGTTGGCACGGGCATCTCGCCGTCAGTGCCGTCGAGTAAGTTCTGTCCGTTCGGCCCGACAGGCGGGCCGCCGAACGCGAGGACTCGTCGCTGTGAGCATCCACATGCACATGCGCGCCGTCGCGGAATCCGAGATCCGGGACGACCACACCTGGCTTGCGGCGTTCATGTGGCAGGCTTGGGAGAACCAACCCGCCGAGTACGTAGCGGGCATCGCCGTCTCGATCGACAAGGCCTGGGGTGCCGTCAATGACCTCTACGCCGCGGCCGATGTCCTCGATGCGGATGCCGGCGAGCTCTGGACGTTGCCGATTTACGGCGGGCGCCCCGTGGCACACGGCGCCGATGCCGACCCCTCCAACCCGCCCCTGGGGATTCTGGAACCGCCTGGGGTGTCACAGGCCGCAGGCTTCCTCGCGAGTGTCTCTTTCGACGAGCTGTGGAACGTCGCCAGTGCCGAGCGCGTCTGGTCCGGGCGGGACGAAGCGCAGGTCAGGCGGGAGTTCCTCGACTATCACAGGCGTCTTCAAGGGTTCTACGGGCGGGCGGCTACAGCAGGCCACACCGTGGTCAGGGCGGTGTGGGCTTGAGACGTGGTCGCCTGCCGGTCACAGCCATTCGTTGATGGCGGCGACCAGCCCTGTCGGCCGGGTCAGGCCGTCTCCCACGGAAGCGGGGCAGCACGGTTCGGCGAGCCGGACGGCGCGGCATTCGGACTCGGCGCGGCGCCCGAGATCCGGCATTCCCTCGACGGTCAGGGTCGCCTGCACGCGGACTACTCCGCGGTCCTGCAAGAGGGCCGCCGGCCTTCCCCCCCCGCTGTCGCACGCGGGCCTACCGACGGCCTGCCTGGCCGTACGTCTCATCCGGCTCACCGATTAGGACACCGGTCTTACTGGTGTCCGCGGCCTGTCAGCCGGTCGCGGAGCCGGTCCCACGGCCCCGTGACCTGAGCGATGAACTTCGTGGCAGATGCCGATTCCGGCGCGGCCGGTCGGGGCCGAGTGGGTGCCAGGGCCCGTGTTTTCCGTGCTTCGACTCCGAGGTCGTTCAGCTGGTCGGCGGGGCACATTGCTTGCAGCCGAGGAAAAAGGAGCTGTTCCTGTTCGACGACGTGCTCCGTGATCCGCTCGATCAAGGAGAGCAGGAGACGTCCGAACTCCTCGCTGTCCGGTTCTTGCGGCTCCAGCGCATGGAGCGTGTCCTCGATCTCGCGGTGCTTTGTCAGTTCGCGGTCCGCCCAGGTGTCGCCGTCCACGACGAAGCGGCGCACCACGGGGTACAGGTGTTCCTTTTCCGTGACTGAGTGGCGGACCATGCTGGCACTGACCTGCTCCAGCAGGGCCTTCCGCTCGTCGCTTCCCGGCGCCGCGGAGCGGGTTCGGTCGAAGAGACGCTGCATCCTTCGGTGGTCCGCAGTGAGCTCGCCGATGAGCCCGCTTTGACTGTCCACTTCAGCTCCCTGGTCGCGCATCCGCCGTGGCTGCCTTGTGACACCGCTTCGCCGTGCGGCTGCGGTCACCTCGTTGAGCCGTGTGCCCTTGCCGTGCCTGCGTCAAGCGGTGGGAGGCCCGGATTGAACCGGGCGGCCCACGGGGTACCCCTCCCCTGGTCCGGCGTGCGGCCGGACGCGGCCGGGCCGGCCGGTAGGCGATGACGCGGAGGAGCGTGGTGCCGGAGTGCTGTCGACGCGGCGGAGGGCGAGGGTGGAGGCGAAGGCTCGGCAGGCAGCGTTCCAGACCTACGTTGCGGTCGACCGGCGGGCGCCGGTTTCGGAACTGGCCGGTCAGCTCCTGCGCAAGGCGTTTCCCGACCACTGGTCGTTCCTTCTCGGGGAGATCGCTCTCTACAGCTTCGTCGTACTCGTGGTCACGGGGAGTTACCTGACGCTGTTCTTCGATCCGAGCCTGGCGAAGGTGCCCTATCGAGGCTCGTACGCACCGGTGCAGGGTCTGCTGGTCTCCAAGGCGTACGACTCGACGCTCCACCTCAGTTTCGACGTGCGCGGCGGTCTGCTGATTCGGCAGATGCACCACTGGGCCGCCCTTGTCTTCGTCGCGGCCATCGGCGTCCACATGCTGAGGATCTTCTTCACCGGCGCCTTCCGCCGACCGCGTGAGGGCAACTGGATCATCGGGGTGACGCTGTTCCTGCTCTCTCTCCTGGAAGGGTTCGCCGGGTACTCGCTCCCGGACGACCTGCTGTCCGGCACGGGGCTGCGCACGGCCAACTCCATCGTGCTGTCGATCCCGGTCGTCGGGACCTACCTCAGCTTCTTCCTCTGGGGAGGCTCTTTCCCGGGAGAGGCGATCATCGGACGGCTCTACATCGTGCACGTGCTGTTCGTACCCGGCTTGCTCATCGCCCTGATCGCCGTCCACCTGATCATGGTGGTCTACCTCAAGCACACGCAGTGGGCGGCACCGGGCAAGACGAACCGCAACGCTGTGGGCCAGCCGATGTTCCCCTCGTTTGTAGCCAAGTCGACCGGACTGAGTCTGCTCGTCTTCGGCGTCATCGCGGTGATGGCAGCGACAGCGCAGATCAACCCGGTGTGGAACTACGGCCCGTACCGTCCCGATCAGGTCTCCACCGGAGCCCAGCCCGACTGGTACGTCGGCTTCCTGGAAGGCGCGCTGCGGCTGATGCCACCTGTGGAGACGGTCGTCGCCGGGCACACCATCATGTGGAATGTCTTCCTGCCCGCGGTCGTGCTCCCGGCCCTGCTGTTCGCCGTGCTCTACCTCTATCCCTTCTTCGAACGGTGGGTCACGGGAGACCTGGTGGAGCACCATCTGTGCGACCGGCCGCGTGACCGTCCCGCACGGACCGGCCTGGGAGTGGCCGCCATCGTCTTCTACGCGGTGCTGCTCACGGCGGCCGGCAACGATGTGATCGCCTTTGTGTTCGATATCTCCGTCAACGCCCTCACCTGGGGCCTGCGCGTGGCCCTGTTCGTCGGCCCGGTCCTCGCCCACCTCGTCAGCAGGCGCATGTGTCTCGCCCTGCAGATGCATGAGCGTCGGCTGCTGGAAGAGGGCGAGGAGACCGGGGAGGTGCGTCAGGACCTGGCGGGAGGACTGGGTGAAACGCATGCCGACATGGACCGCGAGCGCCGCTATCGTGTGCTGGTCCGGGAGATCCCGCGGCCGCTGCGGCACCCGGGCCCCGGAACACCCCTGCGCCATCGCCTCCGGGCCTTTCTCAGCGTCCGGTACTACCGCGATCGTGTGGAGTTGCCCGCTACGACGGAGGAGCGCCTCCAGGTCACGGGACGCACGGCGGATCCGGTGGCGGGAGGGCCCTCCCCTGAGGAGTGAAGCGGTTCGCCGCTGACTGGGCCTGGTGGGAAGTCAGGCGGTGCGCAGGATGAGGCCGGTTGCCGGTTCCACGGCGCGCCTCGAATCCCGGAGCACCAGAGGGGTGGTGACCGATCAGAGATCCATCGCAGCAGCCCCCGGCGGGGCGTCGTCGTGCTGTTCGAGTCACACGTCATTCTCGTTCGCGACCTCGCGAAGCCGCGGGCGGGCCGCCCACATGGCGGCCGGAGACACCTCTGTGGCGTTGCCCGGTCCGCACGCCGTCCAACCCGCACCGCCCGCGGGGTGGAGCAGCCACGCTCGGCATTCAGCCGCTTTCGCGGCCCGCGTACTGGAAGACGAGGCCGAAGACGCCGACGGCGAGGACAGCGAAACCGATGAGGAAGAGCCACAGGCCGTACACGACACCGACGGCGAGCACGGTGACGCCTGCGGCGGTCACGACCGGGTAGCCGCTGTGCGGCGGGAAGAAGTCGAGGCGGCCGGCGCGTTCCCGGATCTCTCCACTTGGGCGGTCCTCCGGGCGCAGGCCCTTGCGGCGGTAGTTGATCAGCGAGAAGAACGCGATGACCGCCGACATGAGGAAGGAGACGGTCAGTGCGGCAATGCCCGCCGGTTCCTGCGCGAACCAGATGTAGGCGGCGTCGGTGACGAGGAAGAAGAGGGCGACGCCGGCGAAGAGATATGCCTCGGACTTCATTCGTTCTGCTTTCCCAGGGGGTCGGGTGTGGGCTCCACGGCCCCGCGGCCGGCCGGGCCCAGCCGGTCGACCACTTCCGGATGGCGCAGGTCGAAGGCGGGCGAGTCGGACCGTACGCGCGGCAGAGACGTGAAGTTGTGGCGGGGCGGAGGGCATGAGGTGGCCCACTCGAGGGAGCGGCCGTACCCCCAGGGATCGTCCACCCCGACCATGGGCGCGTACTTCGTGGTCTTCCACACGTTGTAAAGGAACGGAAGAGTCGAAACGCCCAGCAGTAAGGCGCCGATGGAGGAGACGGTGTTCAAGGCGGTGAAGCCGTCGGCGGGCAGGTAGTCGGCGTACCGCCGGGGCAGGCCGGCCTCGCCGAGCCAGTGCTGGACGAGAAAGGTCACCTGGAAACCGACGAACAGCGTCCAGAAATGAATCTTGCCCAGGCGTTCGTCGAGCAGTTTGCCCGTCATCTTGGGCCACCAGAAGTAGAAGCCGGCGAACATGGCGAACACGATCGTGCCGAAGAGCACGTAATGCAGGTGGGCGACCACGAAGTAACTGTCCGTCAGATGGAAGTCCAGGGGTGGGGAGGCGACGATGACGCCGCTGAGTCCGCCGAGCAGGAACGTGACCAGGAAACCCGACGACCACAGCATCGGTGTCTCGAAGGACATGCTGCCGTGCCACATGGTGCCGATCCAGTTGAAGAACTTCACTCCCGTGGGAACGGCGATCAGGAACGACATCAGTGAGAAGAACGGCAGCAGCACAGCACCGGTGGCGAACATGTGGTGGGCCCACACGGAGGCCGACAGCATGGTGATGGCGATGGTCGCACCGACCATGCCGGCGTACCCGAAAAGCGGCTTCCGGCTGAAGACCGGGACGACCTCCGTGATGACCCCGAAGAACGGCAGCGCCACGATGTAGACCTCGGGATGGCCGAAGAACCAGAACAGGTGCTGCCACAGCAGAGCGCCTCCGTTGGCGGGATCATAGATGTGCGCGCCGAACTTGCGGTCGGCCTCCAGCGCCAGCAGGGCCGCGGTGAGTACGGGAAAGGCCAGCAGCACCAGGATCGAGGTGAAGAGGATGTTCCACGTGAAGATGGGCATCCGGAACATGGTCATGCCCGGCGCCCGCAGGGACAGAATCGTGGCGATGAAGTTGACGGCCCCGAGCGTGGTGCTCATGCCCGCGACCACCAGCCCCATCGCCCACAGGTCGGCGCCGTGGCCGGGGGTGTGCACCGCGCCGTTCAGCGGTGCATAGGCGAACCAGCCGAAGGGCGCGGCCCCCTGGGACACGGCGAAGCCGGACAGGACGGTGAGGCCGCCGAAGAGGAAGAGCCAGTACGTCAGGGCGTTGAGCCTGGGAAAGGCGACATCGGGCGCGCCGATCTGGAGCGGCATGATGGCGTTCGCGAATCCGGCGAAGGTGGGCGTCGCGAACAGCAGCATCATGATGGTGCCATGGATCGTGAACAGCTGGTTGTACTGGTGCTGGGTGACGATCTGCAGGCCGGGCCGGGCCAACTCCGCTCGCATGAGCAGCGCGAGGATGCCGGCCACCAGGAAGAAGCCGAAGGACGTGACCAGGTACAGATGGCCGATCTTCTTGTGGTCGGTGGTGGTCAGGTAGTCCCTTACCCTCTCCGCGGTGCGCACCCGGGGATTCCGGGCGGGATCCAGGGGCTCCTCCAGTCCCGGGTGTGTCTGCGGCATGAACCCTCCACTGGCTGAACCGGCGATGTTGCGTCGGCAGGGCGCGGAGTGGCCCTCGGTGACCGCTGGGGCCCCGACAGGCACTGTTCGCCCCGTCGCGATGCCCACCACGCACTCTCGCCGCACCGGCCGAAAGCCCCAGTACGTCCCGTACGAGGACTTCCGGCCGGCACGCCGAGAGCACGTACCGGACGCCGCTTCCTGACGGGCAAAACGTTGCCTGCCGAGGCACTGGCAAACCCGCACGCGCCGCGGGACCCACGCATGGGGACCCGCCCTACAGGCCGCCGCACAGCGTATGGGTGCGAAGGGAGCTGGGCCCACCACCCACATCGGCGGTTCACGCGATCAGCGCAGCGCCGTGGGCCGCCCGGCCCTTCATGTGCCGCGACAGCGGGGAGATCCCTGGACCAGGTCGGCCGACCGTGCCCAGTGCCGCCAGTCCAGCGACGAACCACAGGACGTAGTCGCCCAGCGCGCCGTCGTGGACCGCCTTGACAACACCCACCGGGCGGGAGCAGGACCTGGCCGAGTGCCGCCCCCGCCATCCGCCACCACAGGGAGGCGGCAGCCGGCACCACGGCCCCGACGGCCGACGCGACAGCGGCGGCCCGGGGACCTGCTCCCGGTGCGGGGCGGTCGCCGTGAACACCAAGGACCGCAATGCATTCCAGGCGCAGCTAAGGGTACGTCGGACGACGTGTTCAACCGGCTCACCGGTCACCGCATGCAGTTGACGTCTGGCAGAGCAGTGGCGGCGGCTTGTACCTGTGCCGACGTGACAGAGGCGCGAAGGGTGCATTTCATCTCCTGACGGAGCGTCCAGAACAGGCATGGCAGCCCGAATACAGAGCGGGACCGGTAACTGAAGCGAGCAGAATCAAACGCCATCGAACACTGATCGGCAAGCGCCAGGAACATAAGGCCCTCTGGGGGCCTCCTGTCAAGGCGGTCATGGGCGGGGGACGTCGGCGAACTGCACCCCGACTGCCGGAAGTTGGGGCCGCATCCCGCAGGGCTCCACATGGTCGGTCCCAGCGGCGACAGCGGAGGGCGAATGTGCTGGTCAGAGGCAGTTTTGTGCTGCAGGCCGGGCCTCGCCCGACGCCTGGCTCCCGGCTTCTTTCCGAGGGCGCGAGATAAAAAGAAACCGTGCGCACACCCTTGACGCGCGATCTCGGACTGCGTAGAAAATGACCGCGCGGTCATGCAGCTGACCTCGAAAGACTCCCGCCCACGGCCAGAGGAGACACCATGACACGAGTGGTTGGACGGGGCGAGAGCCCTTCTGTGCCGCGCAGTGCCGATGTCGCCCAACTGGCCGGCGTCTCACGCGGGACCGTGTCAAAAGTCCACAAGAACGAACCTCACGTCTTAACCCCGTCTTCGCCCGCTTCACCCCATTCCTGACCACTGTGCGCCGGCCGTTCGGCGCCGCAGCCGAAGACGGACTCAGGCTTCTCGTCCACTCCATCGAAAAGCCCGACACCCCCATGCCCCCGGGCGAGCGACCTACCGGTCGAACTCGCCGGCACCCCCACCGTCCTTCCCAGCTGGACGGCACATGCCAATCGGCACGTTCTCACCCCTCGCAACGGTCATAGGTCTGATCGCAGGTACCGATTGCGTCGGCCTCCCACGCGGGCGATCACGGACCCCCGTCCCAGAGGAGGCCGGCACACCCAGAAGAGCCATGCCTCACGTCATGGGTTTGTCACTGGAACAGGGGGGCGCTCGCCTCCCACCTCTCCCGGAAAGGCTGAACTACCTTGCCTCAATCACGACGTAGCTTCGTCGCCGCCTCTGGCGTGGCCGCTGCCGCCGCCGTCCTCGGCGCAGCGTCTCCGTCATCCGCGGACAGCGGGTCGACGACGTCTTCGACCGCGGCTGACACCGATCTCATGCAGCTTCCCGACATGCCCCTGCATGACCCGTTCATCCTCGCCGACGAGGAGACCCAGACCTACTACCTCTATACGGCCAACATCAGCTCGGTATCGGGCGTGTCCGGCCCCGGCACGATGCTCTACCGCAGCAAGAACCTGCGCGACTGGATGCGCCCCGTCATGGTCTTCCGGACCGCCGACCAGAAGGGACTCTGGGCGACCGACGGCGGATGGGCGCCGGAGGTGCACAAGTTCAACGGCAAGTACTACCTGTTCGCCACCCTGCACAACCAGAAGAAGCCGCTTCCGGTACCACCACCCAACCAGTGGGGCACGCCGTTTCCGATCGGCAACTACATGCGCGGAACGATCATCGCTGTTTCCGACTCGCTGATGGGCCCCTTCACCGTCATTGACCCGTCACGTCCCACCACGCCCGAGAACCTTATGGCCCTCGACGGGACGCTCCACGTGGACGAGTCCGGGAAGCCCCACATGGTGTACGCGCATGAGTGGCTGCAGACCATCGACGGAACCATGGAGACGATCCCGCTGGCTCCGGACCTGTCGGGAGCGGTCGGTGATCCGACCTACCTGTTCAAGGCTTCGGACGCGTTCTGGACCAGCGAGCAGATCCCCAGCGGCGTGCCGAACCAGCTCCCGCCCTACGTCACCGACGGCCCGCAGCTGTACCGCACCCCCGACCGATCCCTGATCATGCTGTGGTCGACATACGAGAAGAACTCGGCCAACTCGGACGGCACCGTCGGCGGCCGCTATGTGCAGACGTATGCCGTCTCGAAGTCCGGCGACGTCAAGGGGCCTTGGAGTCAGCGCCGACCGCTGGTGCGGAACGACAGCGGTCACGGCATGCTGTTCCACAGCTTCGACGGCAAGCTGATGATGGTCCTCCACCGCCCCTTCAACAACGCGCGCGGGAAGCTGTACGAGATGCAGCTTCTCGGCCACGAGCTGCGGGTGCTCCGCCAGCGTACCGATCTCGATGGCGGCGGGTGACGCCCCCTTGTGACCCACCGGCTGTCGATGGACCGGAACACCTGGCAACCTCGCCGACCGGTAGCGGTGGTTCGCCGCCCGGGACAGGCTCGTCAGGCCGGTGCGCGGCTCTCGCGGCACGCGGCAGGCAGCAGCCGACCGTAAGGGAGACGACTTGGCCATCGGTCGGTCGAACTGTCCTCGGACCTCGACAGCACACCCCGCGCCCCGGGAGAGTCCCGGGGCGCGGGCGGCGCGCCGCCTCCCGCTTGCGCGGCGGGGCGCACGCACCCCCCGTCAGCGGACGGACCACCAACCACCGACTGATCACTCGTGCCCGAACATGGCGACCCCGATGCCGCGCTAGTCACGTCCGCGCAGTTCGTCAACGCCCACCAGTGCGTGGCCCCTTGCACGAAGCTGCGGACCGCCCTCAAGACCGGTATCGGTGCGCCGGACTCGGCGCGGACCGACGGGAGCCGGCCGGCGTCACCGCTCCGCTGGAGCGGTCCGACGTCCTGGACGGCACTTGCATCCCCGCAGGCACCGCGCTGGAGCTCGGCGCGTGGAACGTGCGGGTGTTCGTCACGACAAACGCGCCGACGGCCTGGGACGAGGGTCGTCGGCATCCCCAACAGGAGAAGCTATGCACAGAAGAAGACTGGGTAAGGCGCTGGGAACCTTCATGGCAGCGTCTGCCATGCTGACAGTGCCGATGGCCAGTGCCCAGGCGTACAACCCCGGGGGCGGGATCCTGTACCAGCTCGGAAACGAGCCGTGCCTGAAAGGGCGAGGGAACTGCGCGATCTACGCCAAGTCGGCGCAGCTGCCGGGCGGGCGCCTCGTCGCGTCGTTCGAGAAGGCCACGGTCGTGCAGGAGACGGGAAGCGCCGACGGCGAGACTCTCCCGGTCTACAAGAGCGACGACTACGGATCGACGTGGCAGCCGCTGTCCGAGGTGAAGGCTCCGGCGTACCTCTCCCGCGATCCCCGCTACGCGAAGTACGTGAGCAACTGGGGCGCCCCGTACCTCTACACGCTTCCGCAGGATGTCGGGAACCTGAAGAAGGGCACGCTGCTCCTCGCCAGCATCGTGACGGGCGACGACCAGTACTACAAGGAGCACAAGGCAGCCGACCCGAACTGGACGCCGTCCAATGACGGTGACCGCAGCGACATGGCGATGGCCCTGTACTCCAGCACCGACGACGGTGTGACGTGGGACGTCCTCAACATCATCGCCACCGGCGGCTGGCAGGGCGGCAGCGCGGGCGCGATCGGCAAGAACGTCGCCGAGGCGAACAAGTACAAGCAGGTGGATCCCCTCTGGGAGCCGTACCTCATGGTCCATGACGGCAAGCTCGTCTGCTACTACTCGGACGAGAACGACTACCTCGGCTTCGACCCGGTCACCGGCGTGCCGATACTGGACCCCGAGAACGACACCGCCACGGATTCGCACGGCCAGATCCTCGTCCACAAGACCTGGAACGGCCGCGGCCCGAAGTGGAGCGATCCCGTCGTCGACGTCGCGGGACTGACCCAGGACATGGGAGGCGGCAAGACGCAGATCGGAGGCGGGCGGCCGGGCATGACGAACGTCGTCCCGACGACGGACGGCAAGTGGCTCCTCCCCTACGAGTACTGGGGCGGCGGGGTCAACGTCAGGTACGTCATCGCCGACGACCCGCTGAAGTTCTACGAGGGCTCCGCGGGCCCCATCACCTCGCTGCCGGTCGCCCCCGGCTCCCACCCTGTCTCTCCCGGCGGCAGCCCGGTCGTCATCAACCTTCCCGACGGGCGCCTGGTGTACAACGCCGCTTGGAGCGGCAACGTCTGGGTCAACGAGAGCGGACGCAGCGACGGCGAGTGGAAGGAGTACCAGACGCCGCTGGGCGCCGGCTACACCCGCACCCTGCAGTACGTCGAGGGAACGGGCCGCATCTCGATCCTCCGGCACCAGGGCACCTCGCAGATCGCCTACTCCGAGGTCGATCTCGGCCACTCGGAGGGCGCCTACTACCAGCTGGTGAACCGCAAGACCGGCCAGGTGATCGGCACCGGGAACAAGACCAACGACGCGAACATCGGTAACGGAGACGTTCCTGACGTCCGTCTGGAGGACGCCGGCTCGGTGGCGAACAAGGACACCCAGTACTGGCATGTGGCGACCAAGCCGAAGGGCGGCGTGACTCTGCTGAACAAGTCGGGCGGCCGCGCGGCATCCATTTGGACAGGGAACGCGACGCCCGGCCAGAGGATCGGCCAGTGGGTCGACTTCGGCGCCGCGGGCAGCTGGAACCTCATCAAGACCGACAAGGGGTACTACAAGTTCCAGGCGATCAAGAACACCAACGTGTACTTGACCGGTGCGTCCCAAGGAGCGCCGCTGACCCTGCAGAACGCCGTCGAGGACGGCTCGCAGGAATGGCAGCTCGTCCAGCAGGCTCCGACCTCCGAGAACCTGACGCGGGACAAGCGGTCGAACCATCTGGTCGCGGGTAACCCGGTCGGGGCGGGGGCAACCGTCTCGCTCGACGCTGCGGCGTCAGATCCTGCCGGCACCGCCTTGCACGCGAACACGACGGGCCACGCCTACGTGTTCGCAGCCGACGGGAAGGTCACGGATCTCGGTGTCGTCTCCTTCGACGACGCCCAGAAGGGCAGCGTGACGCTTCCGGAGACGCTCGAGGTCGGGACGAAGGTCAAGATCGCTGTGCTCTTCGACGACACGCCGCTGCTGTGGGATGCGGCGACCGTTCGGCCTACTGGCACCAAGGGTTAGCGCTCGAGTGGGGGGGGC
>CAMLJW010000067.1 GCA_946480485.1 uncultured Streptomyces sp.
TGGTCTCCCCCCACACCGACGACACGCTTGATGTAGTCGGCGTCCCCGAAATAGCCGGTGCCGTCGAACACGACGACGTCACCGCGCTTCGGCTCGGCACCGAAACGGTACGCCAACTTACTTACGAGAACGCGGTCCCCAATCCTCAATCCAGGCTGCATGGAACCACTGGGAATCTGGAACGGCCGCATCACAAAATGACTCAAAAGCAACAGAAACAGAAGACACAACAACACCGCCAGACTGATCCGCCCGCCCGGCAGCCAGTCGGCGGCCTGGGACACCAACGCAAAACGCGACCGTCCCTCCGCCCTTTCTGCGGCCGAGATCTCCTCGGCTTCGGAAGTACGGGAGGAGCGGTCGCGCTCCGTCGGCTGTGCTTTGGTGTCCATCGGGGCCAGATGCTATCCGGCCCTCCTGTGCGGACCCGGCGCGAACTCAGCTCTCGCGCTTCTCCTTGATCTTCGCGGCCTTGCCACGCAGCTCGCGCAGGTAGTACAGCTTCGCGCGGCGGACATCACCGCGGGTGACGAGCTCGATCTTCTCGACGATCGGCGTGTGCACCGGGAAGGTGCGCTCGACGCCGACGGAGAACGAGACCTTGCGGACCGAGAAGGTCTCGCGGACACCGGCGCCCTGGCGACGGATGACCACGCCCTTGAACTGCTGCACACGGGAGCGGTTGCCCTCGATGACGCGGACGTGGACATTGACGGTGTCACCCGGGCGGAAGGCCGGGACATCGCTGCGCAGCGACGCGGCGTCGACGGAGTCGAGCAGGTGAGACATGATCGTCTGCTTTCTTCGCTGATGCCACAGGTCATCAACGGAAGTCGGTGTTCCTGGAGGGATGCTGTCCTCGTCGGGGCGGGCGTCGTATCCCCCTGTGGCAGGGGCGCATGGCCGGACGAAGTGCAACAGCAGCCTATTCTTCCATGCCCTCTGGCCTGCGCCAAAATCGGCCGTGCGGCTCGCCCTCCGGGTCCGGCGCCCAGCCCAGGATGGAGAGCGTCTCGCGGTCCTTCCTGTCGAAGGCGGCGGGGGCACAGCGCTCGATCAGGTCCGGCCGGTTGGCCGTCGTACGGCGCAGGGCCTCGTCCCGACGCCAGCGGGCTATCTTCCCGTGGTGGCCGCTGAGCAGGACGTCCGGAATCTTCCGACCACGCCACCGGGGAGGCTTCGTGTAAACGGGTCCCTCCAGGAGGCCGGCCATGGCCCCCGGCGCGAAGGAGTCGTCCCTGTGTGACTCGGCGTTGCCGAGGACGCCGGGCAGCAGCCGTGCGACGGCCTCCGTGATCACGAGTACGGCAGCCTCACCGCCGGCCAGCACGTAATCACCGATGGACACCTCGTGGACGGGCATCCGGGTCGCGTACTCATCGATGACGCGGCGGTCGATGCCTTCATAGCGGGCGGGCGTGAAGAGCAGCCAGGGCCGCTCGGAGAACTCGACGGCGAGTTCCTGGGTGAAGGGGCGCCCGCTGGGCGTCGGGACGACGAGAACAGGCTCATGAGAGCCGGTCTCGTAGCCGTCCGCGAGCACAAAGTCCAGGGCGTCACCCCAGGGCTCGGTCTTCATGACCATGCCGGGGCCGCCGCCGCAAGGGGTGTCGTCGACGGTGTTGTGCCGGTCGTACGCCCAATCCCGCAGATCATGCACGTGCACATTCAGCTGTCCACGCGCGCGCGCCTTGCCGACGAGGGAGACGTTCAGCGGCTCCAGGTACTCCGGGAAGATCGTGACGACGTCGAGCCGCATTAGGCCTCTTTCCCTGAGGACTCCCCTGAGGACTCCTCCAAGGATTCACCCGCGGACTCCCTGGAGGACGCGATATCAGCGCCATCGTCGATCAGACCCGGGGGCGGGTCGACGACCGCCCGCTGTTCCTTCAGGTCGATCTCCACAACGATCTCCTCCACGAACGGGATCAGCACCTCGCTGCCGTCCGCCCGCTCCACCACGAAGAGGTCCTGTGAGGGCAGATGCGCGATCTCGGTGATCCGTCCGACGTCGGTGCCGTCCTTCATGACGACGTCCAGGTCCATCAGCTGGTGGTCGTAGTACTCGTCCGGGGCCTCGGGCGTCTCGTCCGGGTCGACCTCGGCGATCAGCAGGGTGTTGCGCAGCGCCTCGGCGGCGTTCCGGTCCCGTACGCCCTCGAAGCGCAGGAGGAGACGGCCGCTGTGCACTCGGCCCGTCTCGATGGTCAGCGGACCGGCCGAGGCTGGATCCGTGGCGAGGACGGCGCCGGGCGCGAGCCGCAGCTCCGGCTCGTCGGTACGCACCTCGACGGTGACCTCGCCCTTGATGCCATGGGCACGGCCGACGCGAGCGACTACCAGCTGCACTGTGCTCGATCTCCTGTCGTACGGCTACGGGCCGGGAACGGCTCGTACGACTACGGGCCGGGGACAGCCCAGGGGGCCCTCCCCGGCCCGAGCCGGTGGTGCGTTGTGGTCAGCGAACCTGGTCCACGTCGACGAGGTCGACGCGGACGCCACGTCCGCCGATGGCTCCCACGACGGTGCGCAGGGCGCGCGCGGTGCGGCCGTTGCGACCGATCACCTTGCCGAGGTCGTCGGGGTGGACCCGGACCTCGAGGACGCGCCCACGGCGCAGATCGCGCGAGGTGATCTGCACATCGTCAGGGTTGTTCACGATGCCCTTCACGAGGTGCTCGAGAGTTTCCTCGAGCATGCTCAGGACCCGGTCGACTCAGACGAAGAGGACTCGGCGGCGGCCTCGTCCTTCTTCTCAGCCTTCTTCTTCTGGGTGATGGCCTGACCCTTGCCCTCGTCGTCGCCACCCAGGGCGTCGAACGACGGACGCGCGGCCTTCTCGGCCGGCTGCAGCAGCGGAGCCGGGGCGGGCTCGCCCTTGAACTTCTGCCAGTCGCCGGTCTTCTTGAGAATGGCGAGCACGGGCTCGGTCGGCTGCGCGCCGACCCCCAGCCAGTACGCGACACGCTCGGCGTCGACCTCGATGCGCGAGGGGTTCTGCACCGGGTGGTACAGGCCGATCTCCTCGATGGCCCGGCCGTCACGGCGGGTACGGGAGTCGGCGACGACGATGCGGTAGTGAGGCGAACGGATCTTGCCCAGACGCTTCAGCTTGATCTTGACTGCCACGGGAGTGGGTTCTCCTGGATTTGACGTGGTTGGGCACGGCGAGAGAGCCGCGTGGGGTTGCGGTACCCGAGTGCCCGATGGACGCGTCAGCCGGAGGAGAGAGGGGTCCTATGCGGCTGTCGAGTACAGCCAGCCATTCTGCCATACCCCGCCGGGCGGCTGGACCACGGTGGCACCTTCACCTGGGCACGACGGCATCCGTCGCCGGCGCCGGGCACCTCGGTCGGCCGCGCGGCCCGGCGCCGACGGATGCGCTGGGCTCACCCTGTGTCACCCAAGCGGCACGACTGCCCGCCAGACCGCGAACGGCTCAGCCGGCCGCCGCGCCGACCGCCTCCGGGATCCGGAACGGCTTCCCGCAGCCACCGCAGACGATGGGGGCCTGGGCCAGGACCGACGGGACGACGCGGACGTTGCGCCCGCAGTCGCAGACCGCCTTGACGCGGACCCCGCCTCCGGAGGAGCCGTGCCGGGCGGCTGGGCCCCGGAAGCTGCGGGCCGTGTCCGCGGCGGTCGCTGCGGAGTGCGCCTTGAGGGCGCGCTGCAGCCGCTCGATCGTCGGGCGGTAGCGCCGCTTCGCCTCGGGGTTGAGCGTGACCAGCGAGAAGCCGCTGCTGGGGTGCGGCTCCTCGGGGTGGTCCAGTCCCAGCTCCTCGGCGATCGCGAGGAATCTGCGGTTGTGGTACCGGCCGGCGCGCGAGGTGTCGCGGACGGCTCGGGCGGCGGCGATGCCATGGACTGCCTCGTGGAGCAGTCGCTCGAAGGAGAGCTCGTGTCCGCAGGCGGACGACGACTCCCCGATCAGGGACTCGGGCGCGGCAAGGTCCGGCAGTTCGGGGTGGTGCCGCTGAATGTCGGCCCACGCCCCTGCCAGCTCTGCGGCGAGAACAGGTGGTGTCGTGCTCACGTCGTGACAACGAGCCGGAGTGCCTCTGTGTTCCTATTGCGGGGCATCGCAAATAATTTGCACGTTCCCGTCAGTTCGCCCGGGTCGGCCCAGGAAATGCGCGCCCAGCCGCCGGCAGACGCCCTGCCCGGCCCGGCAGACCCGGCAGACCCGGATACGTCGGAAAGACGTACGGCAAAGACGTACGGGAAACCCGTCAGCCTGCAGAAGCCGTCAGCCCATGAACTTCTTGAATTCGTCGGGTAGTTCGAAGTCCTGCGCTTGCCGGCCGCCCGGCAGGCCGAAGGCGCCGTCGGCCTGGCTCGCGGCCTCGCGGCGGGCGGCGGCCTCCTGCTCCTGCTGCCTGCGCTTCATCGGGTTGCCGGAGCGCTGCTTGCCCTTGGCCTTCTTGGGCTGCTTCTTCTGCCGGCCGGGGCCGCCGCCCATGCCCGGCACCCCGGGCATACCCGGCATACCGCCGCCCTGAGCCATGCGGGACATCATCTTGCGGGCCTCGAAGAACCGCTCGACGAGGTTCTTGACGGCGCTGACGTCGACGCCTGAACCGCGAGCGATACGCGCGCGCCGCGAGCCATTGATGATCACCGGGTCCTGGCGCTCGCCCGGGGTCATCGACTTGATGATCGCGGCCGTGCGGTCGACGTCGCGCTCGTCGAGGTTGTTGATCTGGTCCTTGATCTGACCCATGCCGGGGAGCATGCCGAGCAGCTTGGAGATGGAGCCCATCTTCCTGACCTGCTCCATCTGGGCCAGGAAGTCGTCGAGCGTGAAGTCCTGGCCCTTCTTGGAGGCCAGCTTGGAGGCCATCTTCTCGGCCTCTTGCTGCGAGAAGGTCTGCTCGGCCTTCTCGATCAGCGTGAGCATGTCGCCCATGCCGAGGATGCGGGACGCCATGCGGTCCGGGTGGAACGCGTCGAAGTCGTCCAGCTTCTCGCCGTTCGAGGCGAACATGATCTGACGGCCGGTGACGTGCGCGATCGACAGCGCCGCACCACCGCGGGCGTCACCGTCGAGCTTCGACAGGACCACGCCGTCGAAGCCGACGCCGTCACGGAAGGCCTCCGCGGTGTTGACCGCGTCCTGTCCGATCATCGCGTCGACGACGAAGAGGACCTCGTCCGGCGAGACCGCGTCACGGATGTCCGCGGCCTGCTGCATCATCTCGGTGTCGATGCCGAGGCGGCCGGCGGTGTCGACGATGACGACGTCGTGCAGCTTCTGTCGCGCGTACTCGATGGAGTCCTTGGCGACCTGGACCGGGTCGCCGACGCCGTTGCCCGGCTGGGGCGCGTAGACGCCGACGCCCGCGCGCTCGGCGACGACGCTCAGCTGGTTCACCGCGTTCGGGCGCTGGAGGTCACAGGCGACGAGCACCGGGGTGTGGCCCTGGCCCTGGAGCCACTTGCCCAGCTTTCCGGCGAGGGTCGTCTTACCGGCACCCTGCAGACCCGCGAGCATGATCACCGTCGGCGGCTGCTTGGCGAAGCGCAGGCGCCGGGTCTCACCGCCGAGGATGCCTACAAGCTCCTCGTTTACGATCTTGATGACCTGCTGGGCGGGGTTCAGCGCCTGCGAGACCTCTGCGCCGAGGGCCCGCTCCTTCACCTTCTTGATGAAGGCCCGCACCACCGGCAGCGCGACATCCGCCTCCAGCAGTGCGATACGGATTTCGCGGGCCGTGGCGTCGATGTCCGCCTCGCTGAGGCGCCCCTTACCGCGGAGGTTCTTGAAAGTCGCTGCGAGGCGATCGGAAAGAGTGTCGAACACGGCGGTCGCGAATCCTCTAGTAGGGAGCGGGCGGACAGGATCGCCCTCCAGGGTATCTGCCCGAGCGGGTTCTTTAAGAGCTCGGTGCGCCTCCGGGGCACAGAAGCCGGAGACCGGGCTCACTCCCGCAACGTCTCCTCCAGCGCTCGGACCACCGCAGCCGCTTCCTCGCCCGGCAGCGGCGTGCCGTCGGGCCCCGTCACATAGAAGGCGTCCACCGCGTTCGCGCCCAGCGTGGAGACATGGGCGCTGCGCACCCGGACGTTCGCCTCCTCCAGGGCCCGCCCGATGCGGTGAAGGAGGCCCGGGGCGTCATGGGCGCGCACCTCGATGACCGTGGCAAGCCGGGATCCGGAGGAAGCCACGGTCACCCGCGGCGGCGGTGCCACGATGCCCCGCCTGCGCGGATACGCGGCGTCCCGCTCGGCGAGCCGCCCGGCGATGTCGAGGGAGCCGTCGAGGGCGCGCACGAGGTCCGCGCGGAGCCGGGCGGCCTGTGGCAGCGACCCGTACTCGGCGGCGACGCGCCAGGCGAGGAGCAGCACGGAGCCCTCGGATGCCTCGGATGCCTTGGATGCGTTGGAGTCTTCGGAGGCCTCGGACGCCTCGGAGGCATCCAAGGCCTGGACCGTGTCGGGCAGGCTCAGCACCCGCAGCTCCGCAGTGCGCACGGTGAGCCGGTGCGTTGCGAGCACGCCGGCCACCGCGGGCAGCACCCCGGACTGGTCCGGCACCGCGATGAGCAGTTCAACTCCGAGGGGCTCCGGTTCGGCCGAGGACTCCTCGGCCGGCGGCTCGGTCTGGGCGCGCAGCGCGAGTACCGGACCGCCCGTGCGGAACGCCTCGATGGCGAGCCGTTCCTGCTCGGCGGTGGGCGCCTCGGCCTCCGGCTCCTCGGGGGCGTTCCCGGCGAACACGGCTGCGACCCGCTTCACCAGGTCGGCCACGAGGGATGCGCGCCACGAGGACCAGGCGGCCGGCCCGGTGGCCAGCGCGTCCGCCTCGGTGAGCGCGTGCAGCAGCTCCAGCGTGCCCTGTGAGCCAACCGCCTCGGCGACCGAGCGCACGGTGGCCGGATCCTCCAGGTCGCGCCGGGTCGCCGTCTCGACAAGGAGCAGATGGTGGCGTACGAGGGTGGCGAGCACCGCCACGTCCGCGCGGTCGAAGCCGATACGGGCGGCCACGTCCTTCGCGATGATCTCGCCGGCGACGCAGTGGTCGCCGGGCCAGCCCTTGCCGATGTCGTGCAGCAGTGCGGCGACCAGGAGGAGGTCGGGGCGGCTCACACCCCGGGTCAACTCGGAGGCGCGCACCGCCGTCTCGATCAGGTGCCGGTCGACGGTCCAGATGTGTACGGCGTTGCGCTGCGGGCGGCAGCGTACGCGCTCCCAGTCGGGCAGCAGTCGGGTGATCAGCCCGTCCGCCTCCAGGGCCTCCCAGACCTCGACGGTCGGACGGCCGGAGCCGAGCAGGGTGACGAGCTGTTCGCGGGCCTCGGCGGGCCAGGGCGTGGGCAGCGGGCGGGTCGCTGCGGCCATACGGCGGACCGCGTGCAGCGAGAGCGGCAGACCGGACTCCGCTGCCGCGGCGGCGGCGCGCAGCGGCAGCACCGGGTCTCGATCGGGACGCGCGACGCGGGCGAGGACGACCTCCCCGTCGTGCTCTACGACGCCCTCCGCCAGCGGGGAACGCTCGGTGACCGGCTTGCGGCCGCCCAACATGGCGCGCAGGCGCGGCCTCACGGAGCGCGAACGCAGCACGCGCCCCACCTCGCGCCAGGTGACGTCACTGGCGTAGGAGATGACGCGGGCGGCCTCGTACACCTGGCGCAGCAGGGTGTCGGCGTCCAGCAGGCCGAGTTCCGCGGCGACCTGATCCTGTTCCTGCAGCGAGAGCCGGTCGGTGGCTCGGCCGGTGGCGAGGTGCAGGGCGTCACGGACGTCCAGCAGCCGCTTGCGCGCGTCGGCCAGGCCCTCGCGGGGGGCGTCCGCGAGCCAGGAGGCGGCGACAGCGCGCAGCGCGGTGGCGTCCCGCAGTCCGCCGCGCGCCTCCTTCAGGTCCGGTTCGAGGAGGTACTGCAACTCACCCTGGCGCTCGGCCCGTTCGGCGCACAACTCCTGGAGTTCGGGGAGGCGCTTGAGTGCCTGGTTGCGCCAGTCGGCGAGGACGGCCGTACGCAGCTCGGCGGTGAGACCGAGGTCGCCCGCGAGGTGGCGGGCGTCGAGCAGTCCCAACTGAACCTTGAGGTCCTCGCCCGCGGTCTTGCGTGCCTCCACCGGCGTGCGCACGGAGTGGTCGAGGGCAAGGCCGAGGTCCCACACGGGGTACCAGATACGGTCGGCGAGGGCGGCGACCGCTCCGGAGTCGCTTCCGTCGTGGAGGAGCAGCAGGTCGAGGTCGCTGCGTGGGGAGAGTTCACCGCGGCCGTAGCCGCCGACGGCGACGAGCGAGACTCCGCGCAGGGCGACCGCTCCGGCGTCGACCCGCCCGGTGCCCCAGCCGTGGTTCAGTTCGCCCTGGGCCGACCGGCGGGGGGGCCCGGACGGCCCCCCCTCCGGGAGGAGGCGAAGCCGGGCCGCCGCGTAGCCGTTGGGTCCCGAGTCCTCTGCTTCCTTGCGCACGTCCGTACTCGCCACCCAGCGGCTCCTGTTCTCTTCTCTGTCCCTCGGAGGTCCTTAGAGCGCGTCGGGTCCGCGCTCGCCGGTCCGGACCCGGACGGCGGTCTCGACCGGGATGGACCAGACCTTGCCGTCTCCGATCTTGCCGGTACGGGCCGCCTTGACGATGACATCGACGAGCTGTTCGGCGTCGTCGTCCTCGGCCAGCACCTCGATACGGATCTTGGGCACCAGGTCGACCGTGTACTCGGCGCCACGGTAGACCTCGGTGTGTCCCCGCTGACGACCGTAGCCGCTTGCCTCTGTGACCGTCAGGCCGTGAACACCGAAGGCCTGAAGAGCTTCCTTGATCTCGTCGAGCCGGTGGGGCTTGACGACGGCAGTGATGAGCTTCATGCCTCAACCTTCTGGGCCTCAGCAGCGTCGCTGCTCTGCGCGGACGTGGTGGACGCGGAGATGTGGGAACCCGCCGCGGAGCTGAAGTCGTATGCGGTCTCGGCGTGGAGCGCCTGGTCGATACCGCTGACCTCGTCGTCCTCGGAGGCCCGGAAGCCCATCGTCTTCTTGATCACCAAGGCGAGGATGTAGGTCACGACGAAGGTGTAACCCATGACCGAGAAGGCGCCGATGGCCTGGGACAGGAACTGGGCGCCGCCGCCGACTCCGCCGATGGCGAGGAAGCCGACCATCAGGGTGCCGAGGACACCGCCGACGAGGTGAACGCCGACGACGTCCAGCGAGTCGTCGTAGCCCAGCTTGTACTTGAGGCTGACGGCCCAGGAGCAGACCGCGCCGGCGACGACACCGATCAGCAGGGCGCCGAAGGCGTTGACGCTGCCGCCGGAGGGGGTGATCGCGACGAGACCGGCCACCGCACCGGAGCAGGCGCCCAGCGTGGTGAACGCACCGTGGCGGATGCGCTCGTAGATCAGCCAGCCGAGCATGGCGGCGGCGGTCGCGATCTGCGTGTTGAACGCCATCAGACCGGTGGTGCCGTCGACGCCGAGCTCGGAGCCCGCGTTGAAGCCGAACCAGCCGAACCACAGCAGGGCGGTGCCGAGCACGACCAGCGGCAGGTTGTGCGGCCGCATCGGGTCCCGCTTGAAGCCGACCCGCTTGCCCACGACGAGAACCGCCGCGAGGGCGCCGATACCGGCGTTGATGTGCACCGCGGTACCACCGGCGAAGTCGATCACGGCCGGGTCGAGCTGGGAGAGCCAGCCACCGCCCCAGACCCAGTGGGCGACCGGGAAGTACACCACGGTGACCCAGACGCCGATGAAGACCATCCAGGAGCTGAACTTGACGCGGTCGGCCAGAGCACCGCTCATCAGCGCGGCGGTGATCACCGCGAACAGCATCTGGAAGAGGGAGAACGCGAGGAGCGAGATCTTCTCGCCGGCGAAGTTCTCCATCGTGCTGTCGGCGCTGACACCCTTCAGCCCGATCATGTCCAGGTTCCCGATCAAGCCACCCGAGTCGCCGC
The DNA here is from genome assembly GCA_946480485.1 of uncultured Streptomyces sp. The sequence continues at coordinate 9,908 of CAMLJW010000067.1, forward strand.
TGAAGGCGAGGGAGTGCCCGTACAGGACCCACAGGACGCTCACGATGCCCAGCGAGATGAAGGACATCATCAGCATGTTCAGCACGCTCTTGGAGCGGACCATGCCGCCGTAGAAGAGGGCCAGGCCCGGCGTCATCACCATGACGAGCGCCGCGCTGATCAATACGAATCCGGTATCTGTGCCGTTCAAGGCCGATATCTCCTCGTCGTCGGAACGGCCCGTGCGGATGCTCAAGCTGTGGGGAGGGCCGACTGTGCTAGGAGATTGACGCAACACCGTTTCACAGGGCGCGCCGACATGTTTCACGGAGATGACGAAGGGGCCGTCCGTGTTACAGATGCATGAACTGCGCGGATGGCGCGCGCATCGATTCATCGTGGCGCAACCTTCCCCGAAGGACGAGAACCGGCCACGGCCGGCCATCCGGTGACCTGGCGTGAGGGAGCCGGGCCGGGTGGTTCGGGACGGCGGGCCGCGGCCGGGGTATCCGGGGTCAGCCGGCTTCGGCGGTCTCGGGCAGGTCAGCGGCGAGTTGCTCGGTCAGATCCGCCACCTCGGCCATGTCCCCGAAGTCGCGTACGGCCGTGTCGACGGTCTTTCGGATACGGGTGTTCACCCGCTCGGAGCGCACCTTCTTGGCGATCATCAGGGCCTTCCTGGCGAGCACCGTGCTCTGCTCGGGCTCCCGCTGCAGCAGGTGCACCGTGGCCATCCCGATGAGGTTGAGTGCGTACGAACGCTGATGCTCGGCGTCCTGCTCGAAGAAGTCGACGGCCTTTTCCATCACGGGCTCGGCCAGCGAGGCGTATGTAGGACTGCGGCCCGCCACATAGGCGAGGTCGCGGTAGGAGTGGGAGGTCTCCGCGTGCAGCTCCGCCTCGGAGAAGAAGCGGATCCAGTCGGGCTCGGGTTCGGTGAACTCCTCGGCGTCCTGGAAGCTGTCCTCGGCCATCCGGACGGCGCGTTTGCATTTGCCGGGCTGGCCCATATTGGCGTAGGCCCGGGCCTCCATCGCATACAGCATGGACTGCGTCCGCGGGCTCGCGCAGTCGCGACTTCCGTACTGGGCGAGGTGGATCAGCTCCAGCGCGTCGTCGGGCCGCCCGAGGTGGATCATCTGGCGGCTCATGCTCGACAGGATGTACGAGCCCAGCGGCTTGTCGGCGGCTTCCTTGGCGGCGTGCAGGGCGAGCACGAAGTACTTCTGGGCGGTGGGCTGCAGACCGACGTCGTAACTCATCCAGCCGGCCAGCTCGGCGAGCTCGGCGGCGACCTTGAACAGGCGCTTGCCGGTGGCCTCGGGCTGGGGCTCCTGAAGGAGGTCGGTCACCTCGTGCAGTTGGCCGACGACCGCCTTGCGGCGCAGGCCGCCGCCGCACTGGGCATCCCACTGGCGGAACATGGCCGTGGAGGACTCGAGCAGATCGAGCTCGGGCTTGGACAGCCGGCCGACGCGGCGCGAGACGGCCTGGGGCTCGGCCTTCTCGCGGGGGGCGGTGGGACCGGGCACCAGCCAGCGCTGCATGGGCTCGATCAGCGACGAGCCGGCCGAGAGGACCAGCGAGGTGCCGAGGAAGCCGCGACGGGCCAGCATCAGGTCACTGCGCGAGAACTCACTGATCAGCGCGACGGTCTGCGGACCGGTCCAGGGCAGGTCGACGCTGGACACGGAAGGCGACTGGTGTGCGGCGCGCAGGCCGAGGTCCTCAACAGCGACGACGCATCCGAAGCGCTCGGAGAACAGCTCGGACAGGATGCGCGGGATCGGCTCGCGCGGGTTCTCCCCGTCGAGCCAGCGGCGTACGCGCGAGGTGTCCGTGGAGATGTGGTTGGCCCCCAGCCGACGAGCCCTGCGGTTCACCAGGCGCGCCAGCTCGCCCTTGGACCAGCCGCTGCGCACGAACCACGAAGCCAGCAGCTCATTGGGGCGCTTGTCAGCGTTCGTCCCACTTCCGTCGTTGCCGCCCACTGGAACGCCCCTATCCGTGAACCACTTGCGCGTTGTGTGCGCCAAGCCCTACCGATCGCCGGTAAGTACGGTCACCCGTCCGGCGGCTATCACCCATCGAACAAGGAACCGACTTGCCTTCGGCATACTCACGAGTGCGCGCGTCCACAGGACCGTGCACTCACAGTAATCCCACGATCACCCGTGCAGCCACGGAGAGCACGTAACCGCCACCATTCGCCACCCCTTCGAATGAACTCCGGATGGCCCGCACGCGATTCACTTGACGCAGCACGACCAGGAGTAGACGGAGCGGTGCGGGACGGGGCGCGCGAAGCCGAGCGCACGACCCGGGGCAGCGCTGAGCGCCGCTGGATCACAGACGACATCGGAACGCAGAGTCACGTGGGGATTCCCACATCACGGCCCCGCCCTGCGACCGCGCCGACCTCGGCCCGTCCGCTGGCTCCGCTCCCCCGCCCTCGACTCGGCGACGAAGCCACCCGCCGCACGGCTGCTGCTGGGGACGTGGGCTTACGTGGCGCACCGGTCGTGCATATAGCCCGGCCGGGCGGCAGCAGCGAAGCGCGCGTCCCCGGCTGCACGTCAGGAACGCGCGCTTCTTCCCTCACCGACGACATTCGCAAGTGACTACTCTCCGACAAGAGCGTCAACGAACGCCTCCGGCTCGAACGGCGCCAGGTCGTCGGCGCCCTCACCCAGTCCGACCAGCTTGACCGGTACGCCCAGCTCGCGCTGCACAGCGATGACGATGCCGCCCTTGGCCGTGCCGTCGAGCTTGGTCAGGACGATGCCGGTGATGTCGACGGCCTCGGCGAAGACACGGGCCTGCACGAGGCCGTTCTGACCAGTGGTGGCGTCCAGGACAAGCAGCACCTCGTCGAGCGGGGCGTGCTTCTCGACGACGCGCTTGACCTTGCCGAGCTCGTCCATGAGGCCGGTCTTGGTGTGCAGCCGCCCGGCGGTGTCGATAAGGACGACGTCGGCGCTCTCCTCGATGCCCTCCTTGACGGAGTCGAAGGCGACGGACGCGGGGTCGCCGCCCTCGGGGCCGCGCACGGTGCGGGCTCCCACGCGCTCGCCCCAGGTCTGCAGCTGGTCGGCGGCGGCGGCGCGGAAGGTGTCGGCCGCGCCCAGCACGACGTGCTTGCCGTCGGCGACCAGTACGCGCGCGAGCTTGCCGGTGGTGGTGGTCTTGCCGGTGCCGTTGACCCCGACGACCATCACGATGCCCGGGGTGTCCAGACCCGACTCGGTGTTCACCGTGCGGTCGAAGTCGGGGACGAGGAGGGTGAGCAGCTCCTCGCGCAGCAGGCCGCGCAGCTCCTCGGGCGTACGGGTGCCGAGCACCTTCACCCGCTCGCGCAGCCTCTCGACCAGCTCCTGGGTGGGCTGCACGCCGACGTCCGCGACGAGCAGCGTGTCCTCGATCTCCTCCCAGGTGTCCTCGTCGAGGTGCTCGCGCGAGAGCAGCGTGAGCAGCCCCTTGCCGAGCGCGTTCTGCGAACGGGAGAGCCGGGCCCGCAGACGCACCAGGCGTCCCGCGGTCGGCTCCGGGATCTCGATCTCGGGTGCGGCCGGGCGTTCCTCGACGGCAACGGCCCCCGAGGTGTCCGGAAGATCCACCTCCTCGATCGTGCGGCGCGGTTCTTCGCGCGGCGTCTCGGCCTCGTCGCCGACGTGCGGCTCGGCCGGAGGGGCGGTGATGTCGGGCGTGGTGGTGGGCGCCTGCGGAGGCAGCCGCTTCTTCCTGCGGCTGCCGACGACGAGCCCGCCGAGCGCGACGATCACGACCACGGCGATGACTACAGCAAGGATGAGGATTTCCATCAGTTTCCTAGCGAGGGGACCACCGGCTTCAGCCGGTCGGGGAATCGCTTCCTGGTCTGTGGTAATTTCCCTGCGTCCCGCAAGGGATCGGTTCGGGCTGGACCGCAACCTTCGGGTGGGAAGCTCCCCATCCTTACAGGTGGGGAAGCGGAGTCACAACTCCACCAGCATGGCGAAGCGGCGACGTTACAACGGGTCCAGTGTGCGGACCGGTGTCGTGCGCGAAGCGCACACGGGTTGCGGCAGCTCATGACGTGAATCGCCACAACCCTGACAAAGAGCGGCCCGTCGCCCTGGTTGCCTGACGCATCGTCAGCCACCTCCCCCTCCAGACCCGCCCGGTGAAGGCGAAGGGCGCCTCTCCTGCCCGTAACCGTCGCACCTTTCATCCGGTCGGGCCCGGCGCGACGAGCGAGTCGCTGAGCGCCCGCTATCAGGCCGCCGTGAGATGGCCGCGTGTTCGCCGTGGCGGCACCGATCGCACAGCCGATCAACGCGACGGCGATGGCCTGGGCCGGCGCGCAGCCGATGTCGTAGCGGTCCCGGATGACGTCGACGGCGCCGTTGATCACGGCACCGTCGTAGCCGAGCCGTTTTGTTCCGTACTTGAATGGCGCGTGCACGCCATTGGCGCGCGCTCCGGCACTGCGGATGTCTGACCGGTCGGGACCTAACGAAGCCGCTGGCTGATGACCTTCGAGACCCCGTCGCCCTGCATGGAGACGCCGTACAGCGCGTCGGCGACCTCCATCGTGCGCTTTTGGTGGGTGATCACGATCAGCTGTGAGGCCTCCTGCAGCTCCTGCATGATGCGGATGAGCCGCTGGAGATTGGTGTCGTCGAGCGCCGCCTCGACCTCGTCCATCACATAGAACGGGCTCGGCCGCGCCTTGAAGATCGACACGAGCATCGCCACGGCGGTCAGCGAGCGCTCGCCGCCGGACAACAGGCTGAGGCGCTTGACCTTCTTCCCCGGAGGCCGGGCCTCCACATCCACGCCCGTGGTGAGCATGTTGTCGGGATCTGTCAGGATCAGCCGCCCTTCCCCACCCGGGAACAGCCGGCTGAAGACCCCTTCGAACTCCCGGGCCGTATCCCGGTACGCCTCGGTGAAGACCCGCTCGACGCGCTCGTCGACCTCCTTCACCACCTGCAGAAGATCGACGCGCGTCTTCTTGAGGTCCTCCAGCTGCTCGCTGAGGAACTTATGGCGTTCCTCCAGTGCGGCGAACTCCTCCAGGGCGAGCGGGTTGACCTTGCCGAGCTGCTGGTAGGCCCGTTCGGCCGCCTGGAGTCGCTTCTCCTGCTCGGAGCGGACGAACGGCCGGGGCTGGTTGCGCGGGTGATCGACGTCCTCGGGCAGCTCTTCGCCCTCGGCGGGCGGCGAGGGCGACACGAGCTGGTCGGGGCCGTAGCCTGCCACGAGACCCGCCGGTTCCACACCCAGTTCCTCCAGGGCCTTCGACTCCAATTGCTCGATCCGCAGCCGTTTCTCAGCGCCGAGTACCTCGCCGCGGTGCACAGAATCCGTGAGTTTGTCGAGTTCGGCCTTGAGGTCCCGACCCTCGCTGCGGGCGGCGACGAGATCCTGCTCCCTCAGTGCCTTGGCGCTCTCGGCGGCAGCGCGCTCTTCCTTCGCTCTGCCCACCGAGACCTCGACGTGTGCGAGGAGCTGGCGGGCCGCGGAGGCGACGGCCTCGGCGACGGCGGCCTCGTGCCTGAGTCTCGCCGTGCGCTGCTCGGCACGCGCGCGTGCCTCACGTTCGGCGCGCGCGGCCCGGTCCAGCGCATCGGCCCGTCCTGCCAGCCCCTTCACCCGCTCCTCGTGCGTACGCACCTGGAGCCGGGCCTCCATCTCGGTCTGCCGCGCGTTGGCACCGTCCGCGGCGAGCCGATCCCGTACGGAGGTGTCGGGCTCCTCCTCGACGGGCATCTCCTCGGCCACTGCGAGCCGCTGGGCCAGCTCTTCCGCTTCCTGTACGGCCCACTCGAGAGCCTCCTGCGCCCGCGCTGCCGCGGCGGCGCTGCGCTCGGCCTCCCCGGCGGCCCCTCGCGCCTGCCCGGCCAGTCGCCCCAACTGCTGCGCGACGGCCGACCTCTCCCGCTCACCGGCCCGCCGTCGCTCCCCCAACGCCTCGACGAGCGCCGCGCGTTCCTGCCGCTGATCGGCGGCAAGGTGCTGCGCCTCAGTCAACTCCTCGCATCGCACGGCGAGTTCTTCCAGCTCAGCAGTGGCTTCGTCGACGGACGCCTGCACTTCCAGCAGGCTCGGAGCCCCAGCCGACCCACCGTACGCGAAGTGCGCCGCAAGCAGATCGCCTTCGGCGGTCACGGCGGTGAGATCCTGCCGCTCGTGCACGAGATCCTCG